>JAIBAP010000024.1 GCA_019695115.1 Caldilineales bacterium
GTATAGTCTCTCGTACGGCGGTTGGCATGGTTCTCTCCTTGCAGGAGCTTGTGGGAATGGTTTCCTGCAATCATGAACCATCCAGCCGCCTTTGTCACGTCAGCACTTAGCGGAAACTAAAGAATAATAAATAATGGCTTCACCGAACTGAATCCCGAACGCGGGATTGAAACGCACCTTTGGTCCGTCGCCGCCGAAGTCCACCGTCGCTTCACCGAACTGAATCCCGAACGCGGGATTGAAACCTCATGACAATGATGCTGCCTCCGTTCGGCCCGCCCGCTTCACCGAACTGAATCCCGAACGCGGGATTGAAACTCTGGATTTCGAGCGGGGGGTTGTGAGTGTGCCGAGGCTTCACCGAACTGAATCCCGAACGCGAGATTGAAACAACAAGAAAACCGTCACCATCAAGGGCTGGTTCGGGCTTCACCGAACTGAATCCCGAACGCGGGATTGAAACTGGCCACTTGGCTACGGCGCCTCGGCAACAACAACGCTTCACCGAACTGAATCCCGAACGCGGGATTGAAACCGCAAAATGATCCGGCCCCGTCTCCACGTACCTGGCGCTTCACCGAACTGAATCCCGAACGCGGGATTGAAACTGGACGGCTGCTGCGGCATGTGTGGCTGCCGGGGAGCTTCACCGAACTGAATCCCGAACGCGGGATTGAAACCGGATGTAGGTGGAGTGCTGGATGGGCTGCTGCCGGCTTCACCGAACTGAATCCCGAACGCGGGATTGAAACTACCCCTCATGGCGCCCAAACCCATCACCCGCAACGCTTCACCGAACTGAATCCCGAACGCGGGATTGAAACGTAGTACACGACGGCCACATAGGTGGCGTGTTCGAGCTTCACCGAACTGAATCCCGAACGCGGGATTGAAACTACGTTCTGCCCCGCAAGGTGAACAGGAGCACAGCGCTTCACCGAACTGAATCCCGAACGCGGGATTGAAACCTCAAGGGTGCGCTGGGCTTGTTCGTGGACTTGGAAGGCTTCACCGAACTGAATCCCGAACGCGGGATTGAAACGGTGTGGGGGGTACAGGTGACGCGCATTTTGGGTGTGGCTTCACCGAACTGAATCCCGAACGCGGGATTGAAACGGCGCCGTGGCGAACGTGAAGGGTATCCATTCGCCGCTTCACCGAACTGAATCCCGAACGCGGGATTGAAACAGTCTCATCCTGGGCGGCTTTGGCGGCCAGCCCCTTGCTTCACCGAACTGAATCCCGAACGCGGGATTGAAACACGACTTTAGTCGTTTTCTTGGGTCTACTTCGTCCAGCTTCACCGAACTGAATCCCGAACGCGGGATTGAAACGCGACGGGTGCGGGCGAATTCTTCGATGATGAATTGCTTCACCGAACTGAATCCCGAACGCGGGATTGAAACTCAGCGGGGGGGGATTTATCAGGTGTTGAAGCGGTTGGGCTTCACCGAACTGAATCCCGAACGCGGGATTGAAACACGACTTCAGTCGTTTCCCCCTCGATCTCATCCTCCATGCTTCACCGAACTGAATCCCGAACGCGGGATTGAAACGTCAACCAGCCCAGGCAGTAGCGCCAGCGCCTACGGCTTCACCGAACTGAATCCCGAACGCGGAGGGTTGGACCGCAGAATGGCGGTTACGTTGCGGATACGTTTTTGGGAGAGCGGGTCAGGTGTGCGGATACGTTTGGGCGGGGTAGGCGACATCCCGGCCAGACGAGAGTCCACGATCAACGCAGATACAGCCCTCCATTCACGTCCAACGTGGCGCCGGTGATAAAACTGGCGGCGTCGCTGGCCAGATAGCAGACAGCGGCGGCGATTTCTGCCGGTTCGGCAAAGCGGCCAAGGGGGATCTGGGCCTGCACCCGGCCTTGTAGCTCGTCCGGCCAGCCGGAGGTGAGGTCGGTGGCGGTGGTGGCCGGGGCGATGCAGTTGACGGTGACGCCATCCGGGGCCAGTAAGCGGGCCAGGGATTTGGTCAGGGCGATCAGCCCGGCTTTGGCCGCGGCATAATGCGCGCCCACCAGCACCCCGCCCATCTGCCCTGCCACCGAGGCAATGTTGATGACCCGCCCGCCTGTTCCAGCGCGGCGCAGGTGGGGCAGGGCCGCCTGGCAGCAGAGGAAGGCGCCCTTGAGGTTGACGGCCAACACCCGGTCCCACTCGTCCGGGCTGATGGCGGCGAAGGGCGTGAGCGGGCAGATGCCGGCGTTGTTGACGAGCATATCGAGGCGACCGCAGGCGGCGACCGTCGTCTCCACCGCGCGCTGCACCTCTTCCGGGCGGGTTATGTCGGCGGTGATGGCGAGAGACCCGACAGGTTTTGCGAGACCTGTCAGGTCTTGCACATCGACCATCGCCACCCGCGCCCCGGCTTCAGCCAGGGCGCCGGTAATGGCCAGCCCGATGCCGCGTGCTGCGCCGGTGACGAGGGCCACGCGCTGGCTTGTTTCGTTCATGCGTGTTCCTCGCTGTTTTTGCGCTGCAACACGCTTTGGGCAGCGGCGACGATGTCGGCTACAGCCAGGCCGTACATCGGGAACAGCTCGGCCGGATCGCCGGAGCGACAGAACACGTCGGGGATGCCGACGCGGGCGAGGGGAACGGGGCGGTGCTCGGCCAGATACTCGGCCACAGCCCCGCCCAACCCGCCGATGAGGTTGTGATCCTCGGCGGTGACGATAGCCCCGGTTTCCTCGGCGGCCCGACCGACGGCCTCGCCATCCAGCGGTTTGATCGTATGAAGGTCGAGCACGCGGGCATCGATGCCCTGCCCAGCCAACTCCGCGGCGGCCTCCAGCGCCAGGCTGACCATGACGCCGCAAGCGATGAGCGTGACATCGCCGCCCCCGCGCACGGTGATGGCCCGGCCAAGACGGAATTCCTGCCGTTCACCGTAGATGACGGGCACGGGATTGCGGCCCAGGCGAAAATAGACGGGGCCTGTGTGGGCGATGGCCTGGCGCAGCAGTGCGGGCACAGCGACGGCATCGGCGGGAACGATGACGGTCATGTTTGGCAGCGCCCGCATGATGGCGATGTCCTCGATGCCCTGGTGCGTCGGCCCGTCCCAACCCACCTCCAGTCCGCCGTGCGAACAAATGACCTTGACGTTGAGCCTGGGATAGCAGATGAAGCTGCGGATGGCCTCGCAGGCGCGCAAGGTGGCAAAGGTGGCATAGGTGCAGGCCAGCGGGAGGAGGCCGGCCGAGGCCAGGCCGGCGGCGGCCAGAAACATATCCTGCTCGGCCACGCCGAAATTGATCTGCCGGTCGGGGAAAGCCTTGCCGAAAGCGCCGGTCTTGAGCGAGCTGGAGATGTCGGCATCCAACACCACCAGCTCCGGCAGCTCCGCCCCCAGCCGGACGATTTCCGCCCCAAAGGCCTCGCGCAGAGCGCGAGACGTGCGCTCACCTGCCGCCTGCCACGTGCCGCTTGCCACCCGCTCAGGCGGCTCCCACTCCTCACCCAACTCGCGCAGCGCCGCCTTTGCCTGCTCGCGATTGGGCGCTTTGCCATGCCATTCGTGCCTGTCGAGCATGAACGAGACCGGCCAGCCCTTGATCGTATGGGCGATGATGCAGGTCGGGGCGTCGGCCGCAGAGTTGGCCCAGGCGAGGGCGTCGAGAATCTGGCCCATGTCGCGGCCATCGATCTCGCGCACCTGCCAGTTGCACGCCCGCCACTTGTCGGCCAGCGGCTCCAGGCTGAGGATGTCGTCCGACTTGCCATCGACCTGTGAGCGATTGTAATCGACCAGGACGACGAGATTGGCCAGGCGTCGATGCCCGGCCAGCATCGCTGCTTCCCAGGTGGCGCCTTCCTGCAGGTCGCCATCGCCCAGCATGACGTAGGTGCGGAACTCCCGGCCCGTGATCCTGGCCGCCAGGGCCATGCCCGCCCCGGCCGCCAGCCCGCTCCCCAACGGCCCGGAGGTCATCTCGACGCCGGGCGTCTTGCGCATATCCGGGTGGCCCTGCAAGTGGCTGTCGGCCTGCCGCAGTCGCCACAAATCGTCCACCGGGAAGAAGCCGCGCTCGGCCAGGGCCGCGTACCAAATCGGGCAGGCGTGGCCTTTCGAGAGGATGAAGCGGTCGCGGTCGAGCCAGTCGGGGCGGGCGGGATCCAGACGGAGGGCGTGGAAGTAGAGGGCCGCCATCATATCCGCCGCCGACAGCGACCCGCCCGGATGCCCCGACCCGGCGGCATAGGTCATCTTGATGACATGGCGGCGCAGGCGGTTGGCAATGCTGGAGAGGTATGAGTGATCGGTGAGCGGTAGGCCTGATGGCGACATGTAGTACCTATGTGCTGCTTTTGACTGTATTCAGAACTTCGCCATAATAGGGAATGCCCCGCCGGAGATAGCATCTCCGGCCCGACGCCCACCCTTCGGGGTGGGTCGTCTCTTTTTTGGGAGGGTGATTGTTGATGCAACGGGTCATTGCCTATGTAGACGGTTTCAATCTATACTATGGTTTGCGATCAAATGGGTGGAAATGGTTCTATTGGCTAAATATCCACGATATGGCGCATAATATGCCAGGGCTTTCCAGTTCTCATATCCACTGAGTCGTAAAGCGTCAGAGTGCTAATTATGTCATGCTGAGTGAAACGAAGCATCTGCGGGTCGATCACACAAGGTTGTTGCAGAGGAATTCCAGCGAAGCATCTCGCGTGGGCCATCCAAATCTCATGAATTGTATGATACCTTTCCGTTAGTGCTGACCTAAGACGCGCGAGATGCTTCGCTGGTATGGTCTTCAGCATGTGAGTTGGCCGATTGACCCGCTCAGCATGACACACTATCGAGGAGTTTTCTTGCATCAAATGAGAAACGGAAAGCCCTGACCAAAAATTGATATATACGAAGTATTTCACAGGTATTGTCAAACAGCCTCTTGATCGACATGAACGACAGCAGACCTTTTTGGATGCGCTGAGAACAGTTCCGGATATCCATATATCTTATGGCCATTTTCTGGAAGACAAGGTTAAATGTTAGAAATTGTGATTTTTCTTATCAAACGCATCACGAAAAGATGACAGATGTCAATATTGCCGTTGAGTTGATGGCTGATGCGTTTCTCGACAGATTTGATCTTGCTCTCCTTGTTTCGGCAGATAGTGATCTTGTAGGACCTGTGAATACGGTACGGCAATTGTTCAAGCAAAAACGTGTTGTGGTTGCATTCCCGCCAGGGAGGGTTTCAAATGCACTAAAAGATGCTGCCACTGGTTATACGTATATCGACCGAGACGTATTATCAAAGAGCGTGTTTTCCGATGAGATTGTGCGTTCTGATGGTTTTGTTTTGCGGCGCCCAGCAGAGTGGCGATGAATAATCGCCTGGTGCGATTTGTCATATCAAATGGGTTGCTATTCGATTGTGATCAGATACGGCGCCTGATTGAGCCGTTCGACGCCGTCGGCGCCAATGCGATAACCGTCCTCGACCCGTAAGCCGCCCCAGGGCGCGTCGAAGAGGGGGATGTCCACCGAGATGATCATGTCCGGCTCGATGACGGCGGCGCTGCTGGGGCCGAAGATGGGCGGCTCGAACTCGATCACGCCGACGCTGTGGACGCCGGAATAGAGGAAGTAGGGGGCCAGGCCCGCTTCGGCGACGATGCGCCGGCCAATGGCCTCGACCTCCCGGCCTTCGACGCCGGCGCGCAAGGCCCGATAACACGCCTCCTGCGCCCGGCCGGCAACCTCGGCCGCGCCGCGGATGTCGTCGCCGGGGTTGCCCACCAACACCGGGCGGCCGATGGCGGCGTGATAGCCTTCGTAGCGCGGGGCGAGAGTCAGCAGCACCAGTTCATCGGGCCGGATGCGGCGAAAGGTGGAGCGAGCCAGGATGGGGCGGGCGTTGGGGCCAGAAGCAACAATGGTGTCGATGCCCGTGCCCTCGGCCCCGGCCCGGCGCATGGCGGCTTCGGCCTCGGCCGCCACCTCTCTTTCGCTCACGCCCACGGCGATGGCCCCCACCGCCGCTTGCAGGCCCAGTCCGGCGATCCCGTAGGCGTGGCGAATGACGGCGATCTCCGCCGGCGATTTGCGCGCCCGCAGATCGCACATGGCCTCCTCGACATCGATCCATTCGGCCTCCGGCAGGGCCAGTCGGAAGCCGGCCAGGAAATCGGCGCTCATCAGCCCCCGCCCGGCCAGCCCCACCCGCCGGATGGCGCCGGCCCCACCCGCCAGCTCGGCCAGGATGTCGGTCAGGCTATGGATGGTGGCAAAGGGGTAGTCCTCGTCCGGGTGGACGAAGACGCTGGCGGCGCGCACATCCCGCATCTGCCCGGCCAACAGGGCGTAGGCCACGCTTTCGGGGCCGGTGAGGAGGACGGGGTCGCCGCGGCGGGGCATGAGGATGCAGGCCGGCTCGAAGTGGACGGGGAAGTTCGCCAGCCAGCGGGCGTGGGCCGGCCCGAACACCGCCCGGTCATCGGCATAGGCCACGAGCAAGTCCAGCCGCTGGCGCGCCATCATCTCCTGGACGCGGCGCCAGCGTTGGGGGAATTCTGCCGGGGGGATGGCGGGGTGCGGGTTCATGGTTCGTCGCCATGGGCGTGGGGGTCGTAGACGCCGGGCACGACCGGGGGCGAGAAGACCGTGACCAGTTCCATCGGCTCCGGCCCATCGGCCCGGATCTGGTGCATCAGGCCGGGCGGGATGAAGACGGCCACGCCCGGCTCCAGGGCGATTTCCTGTTCCCCGGCCAGGATGGCGCCGGCGCCGGCGAGGATGTAGAGGATCTCTTCCTCGGCGGCGTGGACATGGGCTGCGGCCAGCGTGCCGCCGGGGAATTGGGCCAGACCGAAGACCAGGTTGCGGGCGGCGCTGTTCTGCGGGCCGAGGAGGTAGCGCCAGTCGCGGCCGGGGAGGTGGTAGACCGGGCAAGTGGAGATGTGGGATGTTTCGAGGCGGGGCATGGCGAACCTATGTTCCTGTTACAACTCCTCCCGGATGCCGGCGCAGGAGTTCGGGGTCGTGCGGCGGGACGAGGAAGCCGTTTTGGGCGCGGAGCAGCGCCCGGATGCGTTCCATCGCCACCCAGCATTGTTTGATGTCCACGGCCAGGCCGATGGGGTGCATCTGCTCCAGGTTGGCGTAATAGAAAACCGTGTCGGAAGGGAAGACGGCCAGACCCTGCCGCGTCGGCACGGTAAAGGCCTGGCAGCACATGGTGTGACCGCCCACGTAAAACGCGCCGATGCCGGGCAGAATGTCGGGAGCCTCGTCGTCCACCAGGATGAGGCGGTCGCGGGCTTCGCCGGCCAGGTAGGCGATGACATCGCGCGGGAAGAGGATGTCGGGGACGAGGGCGGGGTGGGGCGGGTTCAGCGTCATCTCCCAGCCGGTGCGCGAGACCACGAATTTGGCGTTGGGGAACAGTCTGGCGTTCGAGCAGTGGTCGTAGTGCAGGTGCGAGAGCAGCACGTAGCTCACCGCAGCCGGATCGACGCCCGTCTGTTGGAGCAGCAGGGGCACATTCTGTGTGGCCATGTCCATGCGGAAGCGCGCCTGCCAGCCGCCGCCTGCCACCACCAGCGGCTGAATTTCGTCCACATCGCGCACGCCGCAATCGATCAGGATCACCTGCCCGTCGTCGCCGCGCAGGACGAAGAAGAAGAAATCGGCCTGCAGCCACTCGTCCCAGCGCGACATGAAGAACATCTGCGGGCCGGGCACAGTTTGTTCACAGTATTTGATGGCCTGGATGGAGTAGGTTGGCATAGGAACTCCTGGCGGGAGTAGACCGGGAATCCAAGAAATCAGGAAACCGTGTCCACTTGTCTACTTGTCTACCGCTTCACTGCAAATTCACCGACGTGCCGCCATCGACGACCAGCATGGCGCCGGTGCACCAGGCGGCGTCGTCGCTGGTGAAGAAGATGACGGGGCCGGCGATGTCTTCGGGTTGGCCCAGGCGGCCGAGCGGCGCCCGCTTCGACCAATAGGAGCGCGCGACGGGATCGGCCAGGGCCGCGCGATTGAGGTCGGTCTCGACCGTGCCGGGCAGGACGGCGTTGCAGGTGATGCCATGCGGGCCGAGTGAAATCGCCATCGACTTCACCAGCAGGTTGATCCCGGCCTTCGAGGCGCAATAGTGCGCCTGCTGGCTGCCGCCGAACTCGGCCGAAATCGAGCTGACGGCAATGATCCGTCCCTTCACACCGTGTTCGACCATGACCCGCGCCACCGCCTGCGAGACCAGGAAATAGCCTTTCAGGTTCACGTCCAGCACCTGGTCCCACAACGCTTCCGGCAGGTCGAGAAAGTCCTCGAACGGGCAGATGCCGGCGTCGTTGACCAGGATGTCAATGGTTCCCCAGCGTTCGAGCACGGCCCCTACCATGGTCTGCACCTGCTCGTGATCGGCTACATCGGTGGAGACGAACATCGCCTGCCCGCCGGCCTGCTCGATCAGCCCCACCGTCGCGCGGCCCTCGGTCTCGCGCAGATCGACCACCGCCACCCGCGCCCCCTCCTGCCCAAAGCGCACGGCGATGGCCCGGCCGATCCCCCGCGCGGCTCCGGTGACGATGGCGACTTTACCCTGAAGCTGAGATGTAGATGTCATCGGCGCAGTCTCCCGGTTTACCCTGTTCGCACTACAACCGCACTTGGGGAGAAAAAGGAAAACACGAAGGCTCAAAGACCACAAAGATGACACAAAAACGGCGCTAAACATCATCGCTTTGTGTTTCCTTCGTGTTCTTCGTGTCTTTGTGTTAAGTGCGGTTGTAGTAACTTTAGAAAAAGGGCTTAGTGTCTCCTTCGTGCTCTTTGTGTCTTTGTGTTGACTACGCTTGCATTAGTAAGCTTTGACCTTAAAATACCGTCTGCGGCACATCGAAAGCGGCGCAGATGGCCAGGATTTCCTCCTCGCTCAGGCCGTCGGCCGGCTCGCCATTGCGCAGATTGAAATACTCGTAGCGGGCGGCTGTCTCGGCATACTCGATGCGGTCGGCCGCCCGTTTCACCGACTGATCGGAGCGGGCCATGACCCCGTGTTTGGCCCAGACGACGATGCGATGCTGGCGCAGGCTGGCCACCGTGGCTGCCATCAGCGCCGCCGAGCCGGGCAACAAGAACGGAACCATGCCGATCCCTTCCGGCAGGTTCACAATCGTCTCCGGCTGCCAGCGCAGCAGATGGCGGTTGAGGAAATCCTGGTCGCGGTAGCGGGGGATATGGCTGAGGAAGGTGAGGTAGGGCGGCTGGGCGTGGATGACGGCGTGGAAATTGCTGCCGGAGCGGGCCACCTGGTCGCGGTGCACGGCCAGGTGGGAGTTGAATTCGCTGGTGGGGCGGGCGAACAACCGCCGGGGCGAGGTGTAGTGGCGGGCGGTCATCCCGCCTTCATCCACCACCACGCAGCCCAGGTTGGAGCCGGGGTCCTGCATGATCTCGCGCAGCCTCCGGCCCGAGCCGCTGACCAGGAAGGCCCGGCCCGCCAGCTCGGGCGCCGGTTCGGGCAGGTCGATGGCGGAAACGATGGGGAACAGACGCCGCGGGTCGATCGGCCAGCCGATGTAGACCGAGATGTTGCCGGCGGCGCCCTCGCTGGCGCCGATCTCCGATAGCCGGCTGCCGGCCTCGCCGATCAGGGTCAGGAGTTCGCTTAGTTCGGGGTAGGGTGCTTCGATGGTCATTTTGAAGTCCAACACTTGTTGTATGGTCGCCACTTTGGATGGGCAGCAGAATGGTTTTGGAACACATTTGATTAGGATTTGAATTCGTCGAACCGTTTGCCTCGCCTTGCCATGCGTTTGTAGTCTTGCTTGAATTGCGAGGTGCGGCGAATCGCTTTCATTTTCACAACGCCTCGAACCGCTCGAACGCCTCATCCCACCCCTCGCGTCCGCCTGGCTCGAACACATCCACCTCCACCGTCTGCCGCACCAGGCTGCGGGCCTCGGCCAGGCTGCCAATGCTGCGCACTGCCACCGCCTGCACCAGTATGTTGCCCAGGGCCGTGGCCTCGGCCGGGCCAGTGATCACCTGGCGGCCAGTGGCGTCGGCGGTGAAGCGCGAGAGCAGTTGGTTGCGGGCGCCGCCGCCGACGATATGGATGGGATCGAGACGGGCGCCGAGCGTTGCTTCCGCCTGTTCGAGTACGGAGCGATACTTCAGGGCGATGCTTTCGAGCGCACAGCGCACGATCTCGCCTTTGGTGGCGGGAACGCGCTGGCCGGTGCGGGCACAAAAAGCCTGGATGCGGGTGGGCATCCAGCCGGTTTGGGCATCGCCGGGTTTGAGAAAGTCGGGATGGTTGGGGTCCACGAATGAGGCCAGGGGCGGAGCGGCCGCGGCCATCTCCGTCAGCTGGCCGTACGAAAGCTCTTCGCCTTGCATCGCCCACGCCCGCCGGCATTCCTGCACCAGCCACAGACCCATGATGTTTTTGCAGAAGCGGAATGTGCGCCCGGCGCCGCCCTCGTTTGTGAAGTTATAGGCCAGACTCTGCGGTGTGATCATCGGCTCTGGCAGCTCGGCCCCCAGCACCGACCAGGTGCCGGAGCTGATCCAGGCGAAATCGGCGTGCTCGGCGGGGACGGCGGCGACGGCCGAGCCGGTGTCGTGGCAGGCGGGGGCGATGACGCGCGCCGTCGCTGCCCCCACCTCCGCCGCCACATCGGCCAACAAGGGGCCGAGGTCGGCGCCGGAATCGACCAGGGCCGGGAAGATCGAGCGGGGGATGCCGAGGGCGGCCAGCACCGGGTCGGCCCAGGTTCGCCGGCGGGGGTCGCAGCATTGGGTGGTGGTGGCGATGCTGAACTCGCTGACGGTCTGGCCGGTGAGCAGGTAGTTGAAGAAGTCGGGTATGGCCAGGAGGGTGTGGGCCGAGGCCAGGGCCGGGCTGTGATTCAGCGCCATCGCCAGCAGCTGGTAGAGGGTGTTGATCTGCATGAACTGCACGCCGGTGTGGGCGAAGATCTCGTCGCGCGGCATGAGGTCGAAAGCCCGCGCCAGCATGCCGTCGGTGCGGCCATCGCGATAGTGGTGCGGGTTGCCGATGAGGGCGCCGGTGCGGTCGAGGAGGGCGAAATCCACGCCCCAGGTGTCGATGCCGATCCCGGCCAGGTGTCCCCCGGTTGCGAGCGCCGCCTTCCCGATCCCGGTCTTGATCTCGCTCCACAGCCGCAGCACGTCCCAATGCAGACCCGAAGGCATCCGCACCGGGCCGTTGGCGAAGCGATGGACTTCTTCCATGACCAGGCGGCGGCCGTCGAAGCGACCCAGGATGGCGCGCCCGCTTTCGGCGCCGAGGTCGAGGGCGAGGAAGTTGAGGGTGTTTGTCATCGTCGTTCTCCTTACCAGTGTTTTTGTCTTGCCGAACTTTCCGCAAGCTGGCAAGTCTGGCCTACAATGTCGGGCATGACCGGTAGTTTGCTTGCTTATTTCGAGCAGGGCTGGGAAGGCATGATTGTCTACGCCTTCCAGCCCGATGATTCCTCTCTGCCCTTCTTCTTGCAAGACGGGCAACACCTGACCATCTTTGCCGCCGATGGCGCCACGCTGTGGTCGGGCAGATTGCACTTCGTCCGCCGCAGGTGTTGGGAACACCATCATCTTAGCGCCGGTATCTGGGCAGACGCCAAACCGAAGGGGGCCTCGTATGGGCAGTGGCTGGAGTGGTTCTGGAGCCAGCCGCCGCTGCGGGCCATCCTTGAGACGCCAGATTAGTGCGATTCGGCAGCTTTCGCTACGCCAGCAGCAGGTGCGGTTTCTCGACCAATTGCACCAGGCGCTGCAAAAAGCGCGCCGCCGGCCCGCCATCCACCAGCCGGTGATCGAAGGTCAGGCTGAGCCAGACCATCTGCCGGGGTTCGACGTGGTCGCCGGCCCAGACCGGCTGCGTCTTGATCCGGCCCAGGCCGAGGATGGCGGTCTCGGGCAGGTTGATGATGGGGGTGAAGGCATCGACGCCGAACATGCCCAGGTTGGTGAGGGTAAAGGTGCCGCCGCGCAGTTCGTCGGGCGTGCATTGCCCGGCGCGGGCGCGCTCGGCCAGCGCCTTTGTTTCGGCGGCGATCTGCGCCAGCCCTTTCCCGGCCACATCCCTCACCACTGGCGCCAGCAGCCCCCGGTCGGTGTCCACAGCCAGACCGATGTCGATGCGTCGCCACAGTTGGATGCCGTCGGCTGCGAGCGAAGCATTGAGGCGGGGGTGCTCGGCCAGCGCCTTCGCTAGAATCACGAACAACAGGTCGTTGTACGAGACCTCGACGCCATCGGCCTGCAAATCCTGCCGCAATCCCACCAGCGCCGTGGCGTCGGCCTCGGCGGTGAGGGTGACGGGGGCCGTTTGGGTGTGGCTGCGTGCCATGCGCTCGGCGATGAGGCTGCGGATGCCGGTGAAGGGGAGGGTTGGAGATTGGAGATTGGTTATTGGAGATTGGTTATTGGAGATTTGAGCGACAGCGGCTTCTACATCCTCGCGGGTGATGCGGCCGCTCGGCCCGGCGCCGGCCAGGGTGCGCCAGTCGATGCCAGCTTCCTCGGCCACGCGCTTCGCCACCGGCGTAATCATCACATCGTTAGCCTCCGACCTCCGTCCACCGTCCTCTGTTCTCTGTCCTCCGACCTCCGACCTCTGCAAAAACGCCCGCACATCCCGCTCGATAATCGCCCCTTCCGGTCCGGTGGGCGCGACGGCGGCCAGTGGCACGCCCTCCCGTGCGGCCAGCACCCGCGCGCGGGGGGAGGCGAAGAGGCGGGGAGGGGGTGACACGGTGACAGGGTGAGGGGGTGACACGGTGACAGGGTTCGCCGCCGGTAACGCTCTCTGCGAGTCATGCGCCACTATAGGCTTGCCACCTGCCCCCTGCCCCCTGCCCCCTGCCCCCTCCTCCCCAATCACGGCAATCGCGCTGAGCACGGCCACTTCCTGGCCGGCGCCGGCCGTGACGCCGGACAGGATGCCGCTGGCGGGCGCTTCGACCTCGAGATTGGCCTTGTCGGTCTCGACCTCGAACAGCGGCTCGCCCTGGCGCACGGCCTCGCCCTCCCGTTTGAGCCAGCGCACAAAGGTGAGGGTATCGACGGTTTGGCCGAGGGGCGGGACAAGGACTTGCGTGGACATGGGCGGGATGCGGAGTTAGCCGTTGATTGTTGACTGTTGATTGTTGATTGTTGACTGTTAGAACAGCGCCTTCACCGCCTCAACCACCCGCGCCGCCGACGGTACATAGAACTGCTCCATCACCGGTGCGAAGGGCGGGGGCACGTCGGGGGCGGAGACGCGTTTGACCGGCGCATCGAGATACCAGAACGCTTCCTCGGCGACGATGGCGGCGATCTCGCCCGCCCAACCGCCAGTGAGGTTGTCTTCTTCGACCACCACCAGCCGCCCGGTCTTGCGCACCGATTCCAGGATGAGTTCTTTGTCCAGCGGCACGAGTGTGCGCGGGTCGATGACCTCGGCCTCGATGCCGTCTTTCGCCAATTCCTCGGCGGCGGCCAGCGCCCTGTACATGGTCAGCAGCTTGCCGACAATGGTCACATCCCGGCCCTCCCGCCGCACGATGCCCTGGCCGATGGGCACGACATAATCTTCGTCGGGCACTTCGCCCACTGGGCTGAGCGCGCCTTTCTCGGCGCGAGCGCCTTTGCTGCCGTACAGCAGCTTGTGCTCGAACATGATCACGGGATTGTCGTCGCGCACGGCAGCCTTCAGCAAGCCTTTGGCGTCGTAGGCGGTGGCCGGGGCCACGACTTTGAGGCCGGGGATGTGGCAGAAGAAGGCTTCCAGGCTTTGGGCGTGCTGCGAGCCGCGGGCGGTGGCTCCCACCGGCGCCCGCATCACCAACGGCACTTTCACCGTCCCGCCCGACATGTACGTCATCTTGGCGGCCTGGTTGGCGAGCTGGTCCATGGCCAGGAAGAGGAAGTCGGCGTATTGCACATCGGCGATGGGTCGCAGCCCGGCCAGGGCCGCGCCGACGGCGATGCCGGTCAGCCCCAGTTCAGAGATGGGCGTGTCGAGCACCCGTTCGTGGCCGAACTCGTCGGACAGGCCCAGGGTGACGGTGAAGGCGCCGCCGAAGCCGCCGGGGATGCCAATGTCTTCACCGATGCAGAAGACGGTGGGGTCGCGGCGCATTTCTTCACGGATGCCCTGGCGGATGGCTTCGGCGATGGAGAGGTGGGGCATGGTGGTCGTTGGAGAGTGGGGATTGGAGATTGGTTATTGGAGATTGGTGATTGGTTATTGCAGAGGGTACAATAGCGTGTCAGTGGGCGATGGCTGGCTCATGGGTCAGCCAGTTGATACGCCCGCAGGAGAAAGGTCATGAGAACGATGCAAATGACTTATTGGCAAGACGGCGAGTTCTATATCGGCTACCTGAACGACTTTCCTGACTATCGCACGCAAGGATTGTCGAAAGAGGAGTTGATCGAGAATTTGAAGGATTTGTTGAAGGATATTGGGTCAGGTCAGGTGCCGTATATCCGGAAAGTTGAGGAGTTGATGGTGGCGTAAATGAAGCGGCGTGAGTTGATTCGCATTCTGGAGGAGATGGGGTGCGTTTTGGTGCGGCATGGTGGAAGCCACGACTGGTATCGCAAGTGCTTGTTTGACACAATTGCCACATCTAGGCGAGACCGAATAGCCTACGCAGGATGGCGAGACGGGCAGTAGCCTTGGGTAGCGGCAAGTCCACGGTATCGTCATCGAGGGATCGCAAATACGAGGACATCGAGAAGATGTGAACGCGGTCAAATGCCTTGTCGAGCAGCGGCACTTGAAAGAGCGGCTCCGGCTTACCCTCTGGGTGCAGTGACACCCAGAACACGATAAGCGGCTCAACAGGGATTCCCTTGAGAGGTGACCGCATGGGCTCGATAACCTTTGCTGCCGGTGAGTCGGTGAACGTAGAGCCATTCCAGTACTCACTCCAAACCATCCGCCGATGCCTTCGCGAGTCTGTTTCGCTCGCACCGATCGGGAAGCGCCTGCCCCCCAGCGAGTGCGCCGACCAGTTTTTCACCTCGACCTGGTAGAGCACGCCCGGAGTGATTACCCAACCATCAAGTCGGTGACCGCGTCGCTGGCCTGTCGTGCACGGGGCGTTGAGAATCTGAGCCTCGACACCCCTGCGATGCAGGCAATGGATGAGCAGGGCAAGACCCATTTCCTCACCAACCACGGCGTTGATAGCCGTCGCGTGCGTGCCGTTTTCGTCTGGTCCGGGGTCGTCGTAGAACGACAGTACGGCCACACGGTCAATCGGTAGGACGCGATCATCTTGCATTCGGCCCCCTCACAGTGTTTAGCGGGAAGTTGAGAGTCACTGAATCCATAAGTCAGTCATCAAAGAATACGTGGTTCAAGGCATCCTCCGGCCTGGGCGACGGGCTGGCTTCGGCGAAAGCCACGGCATCATCGATAGCGGCGGTGACTTCCTGATCGATGGCGGCCAGGGTGGCCTCGGTCGCCTGGCCGGAGGCGAGGAGGTGGGAGGCCAGGCGGGGGAGGGGGTCGCGCCCGGCCCAGTCGGCTTCCTCTTCTTTCGTGCGATAGGTGCGGGGGTCGCTGCGCGAGTGGCCGACCAGCCGGTAGGTCTTGCATTCCAGCAGCGTCGGCCCGCCGCCCGACCGGGCGCGTTCGACCGCCCGGCCCGCCGCCTCGTACACCGCCAGCACGTCGTTGCCATCCACGATCTCGCCGGGGATGCCATAGGCCGAGGCCCGGCTGGCTACATCTTCGACCTTGAATACCCACGAAACCGGCGTCGAGGCGGCGTAGAGATTGTTCTCGCAGACGAAGACGACGGGCAGTTGCCAGATGGCCGCCATGTTCAGCGTCTCGTGAAAGGCGCCCTCGTTGCTCGCGCCTTCGCCGAAGAAACTGACCGCCACGCGGCCGTTGCCCAGCCGCTTGCTGGCCAGGGCGGCGCCGGCGGCGATGGGGATGCCGCCGCCGACAATGGCAATGGCCGGGAACATGCCCACATTGACATCGCCCACGTGCATCGACCCGCCCTTGCCCCGGCAGCAGCCTGTGTCCTTGGCGAACAGCTCGGCCATGATCGCCCGCAGCGCCACGCCTTTGGCGATGGCATGGCCGTGTGGCCGGTGTGTGCTGGCGACATAATCATCGGTGTGCAGGTGGGCGCAAACGCCCACGGCCACCGCTTCCTGGCCGATATACAGGTGCAGCGTCGAGGGGATGCGGCCCTGCATGTACAGGTAGTTGCAGCGCTCCTCGAAACGGCGGATGGTGAGCATCTGGCCGTAAAGGTGAAGGGGGTCGAGTGATGAATGGGACTCGGGCATAGGGGAATGCTTCTCCATGACTGGAATCTCAAACGCAAGCCAAAAGCATTGACAGATGTGTCTTTCTGGGCTTATCCTACACTCAAGAAAGCGACATCGTAAGTCCTGAACACTCTGGGCCTTCGTAGAAGGCGCCTAGCCTCCGGCGCGACTCCGGCGGGACAGATTGAAATCAGGGATCAGGGGGAGCCGCTTTCGCTTCCGAGAGTCATCACGCCTTGCCGGCGCTGCCGAACAGCCGCATCAGGTCTTCGACCACGGCTTGCATGGCCAGGCGTCCGGCGACCAACACATCGGCCGCGAAGCCGGAGCCGAGCACATCGTAGGGGTTGTACGACTCTCCGGCGGCCAGGCAAGCGCGGCGCGTGGCTTCGAAGAAGGCGCGCTTGATCGCACTGCCGACGTTGATCTTGCCGATGCCGACGCGGGCGGCGGCAGCCAGATCGTCGCGGGCCACCGAGGTGGCGCCGTGCAATACCAGGGGCACGGGTACAGCCTGTCGCAGCGCCGCCAACCGCGCGAAATCCAGCCGCACCTGGCGACGGCCGTGCAGATGCACCTGGCCGATGTTCACGGCCAGGGCGTCGATGCCGGTCTCAGCCACAAAGGCGGCGGCAGCGGCCGGGTCGGTGAGGTGCAGGTCGGATGGGATCGTGGCCACATCGCCGCTCAGCCCGACCAATGACGACATCTCGGCCTCCACCGCCACCCCGGCCGGATGCGCTCGCGCCGCCACCTGCCGGGCGATGGCGGCCTGCTCGGCGGCGCTCATCTCCTCATCGCTGAACATGGTCAGGTTGAAGCCCAGGTCGATGCTCTCGAACACCCAATCCAGGTGCGGCGATTCGTTGAACAGCAAGCAGCAGGGCACGGTGAGCGAACGGGCGACCTCCAGACCGAGGGCGGCGTAGGGCGCCAGCCGGTCGCGCACCAGGCGCTGCGGGTGCGGGATGGTGATGCCGCTGAAACCGAGAATGACCGGCGAACGCAGGGCCTCGGCGGCGTCGGCCACGGCCAGCAGCGATTCGAGATTCCAGCTCTCGAAGTAGCCGACGGCATAATGGCCGCGCTCGGCCTCAGCCATCAGGTCGGGGAAAGGGATGAGGGACATGGTGGGCGGCAGGCGGCGGTGTGAAACGTGAGGGCGTGAAACGTGAAGACGTGAGGGCGTGAAACGTGAAGATGTGAGGGCGTGAAGCGTGAAGAAGTGAAGACGTGAAACGTGAAGACGTGAAGACGCAATGATGATCGCTCCCACGGAACACGGAACACGGAACACGAACCACGAACCACGCACCACGTCAGATGTTCTTCGGCCCGAACTTGGGGTGGAACTCGCGATTGAGATAGCCCCAGCGCGTGTGCGGGCGCTTGCGATAGCCCCAGGTTTCCAGGGCGGCGCGCAGTTCGGGCTGTGTCTTGGCCGCTTCGGGCAGCGGGATGCCGGCCAGGGCGGCGTCGATGGCCTGGCGGAAGGCCTTCGCCCCGGCGGTGTAGCCCATGGGGTGGCCCAGCATGCCGCCGCCGGCCATGAAGATCATGTCGATGCCGTGCTCGGCCAGCATCGGTTCGACAGCGCCCGGATGCACGCCCGCGCCCGGCATCGGCCAGATCGGTTTGAGGTGGTAGAACGGGGCTAGCATGGTTTGGGCGGTGCGATAGCATTCTTCCATCGACGCCACCGGGATGCTCGACCAGATGCCCGGCGTCAGCATCATATCGCCGCCGCACAGCCGGATGATCTTCGATAGTACGGGGAAGTTGATGGTGGGGAGCAGGGCCAGCATGTGGGAGACGTGCAGCAGGATGGGCGAGGTGATCTGCGGGTCTTCGGCCAGCACGCGCAACATCGACGGCCCGGTCGAGTAGGCCAGCAGCAGGCCGGAAGCGCCGTTGCGGCAGGCGCGCCGGGCCTTTTCCTGCACCCGATCGACCTCATCGGTGATGCTGACCATGTACAGCATCTTTTTGCCGGTCTCTTTTTCGGCCCTTTCCAGCGCCCGCTGCACCGCTTCCAGCCGGGCGTCGAACGGGCAATTGTCCAGCTCGCTGCACATCTCGTCGTCTTTGCACAGGTCGGCTCCGCCCAAGGCAGTCTGATACACCTGCGCCGCTGTTTCTTCGGGCGTCATGCCCATCTTGGGCTTGATGATGTGCAATACCAGCGGGCGGTCGTACACCCCCAGCAGATCGCGAATCCCCGGCACGCCGAACTTCGGCCCCTTGAACTTTTCCGCCAGCTTCTTGGGGATGTAGAGGTCGAGCAGCCGCATTTTGGTGGGGAAGGCGAAGCAGTTGCCGGCGATGGACAGCAGCAGCATGGGCACGTTGGTGTTCACATCCCAGGCGGCGGTGGAGAAGCCAAGCTGGATGACGGCTTTCTTGGTGCCGCGCGGGGCCGGGATTTCGTAGTAGCCCAGCACTTTGCTGCTCAGTTTCTCGCGCAGCGCCGGCGTTTCTTCGCTGACCTCCATCCAACTGGCGGTCGAGCCTTCCAGCGCCAGCCGCTGCACCTGTTCGAGGTGGTCGATGAAGTCAGCGTCGATTTCATCCACTGTGTCTTCGAGATAGTAGGTGCCAACGATGAAGTTGTCGTCGGGGACGATGCTTTCCCACATGTAGTTGAACATGTGTGGGTCGAAGAGTTGTTTGATCATGGGGAGGAGGGAGGAGGGAGTAAGGAGTAGAGAGTAAGGAGTAGGGAGTAGGGAGTAGGGAGTAGGGAGTGATGAAGTGGCAGGCGCCGCGTGAACCGTGAACCGTTGATTGTTGACTGTTGATTGTTGATTGTTACGATCCCAGCAGCGCCGCCCGCAGCATGGCCGAGGCGTCCATGGCGTCGCCGCTGGCGATGACTTGGGTGATGCGGTCGCGGCCGATTTTGTCCAGCAAGTTGTGCAGGCCCTGGATCCAGGCGATGCTTTCGGAGGCGGCGCGGATGCCGTTTTCGCGATAGGGGAAGATGTCGAGCGCGTACCAGCCGGTGTAGTTCATGCGGTCGAGCCAGTACAGCAGCTCCAGCATCTCGACTGTGTGGATCGACCCCACCGTCATATCATCGTCCCACAGCCGCCAGTTGTCGTTGAAGTGCATGTAAAACAGCTTGTCGCCAAAGTATTGCAGCAGGGCGGCGGATTCGGCGGCGTTCTCGTAGGCCATCAGCGCGTGCCCGACGTCGATCATCGCCCCTACATTGGCCTTGTTCACCCGGCTGAGGAACAGCGAAGTTTTGCCGACGGTGGCGATGAAACAGTGCGTGCGCGGCTCTTTGGGCTTGTACTCGATCACCAGGTTGACTTCAGGCAGGTGCTCGGCGCACTCAATCGTGCCTTCGATCAGCCGATCCCATGCGGTGAGGAAGTCGGCCTGGAAGGGATAGTCGAAGCCGTCCTGCCCGAACCACAAATCCACGACTTTGCAGTCGAGCTGCTTCGCCCATTCCATCGATTTCTTGACCTCGTGGACGGCGGCTTTGCGGATGGCCGGGTCGTTGGACGTGAACGATCCCCACCCCCACTGGCTGCTGGCCCAGATGTCGGGCGTGACGCAGGTGACTTCGAAGCCGGCGCCGGTGATTTGGCGGCGGATTTGCTCGACGTTGCCATCGTTGACATGCCACATGCCCACGACTTCGACGCCGGAGAGGCCGGGAACCTGGGTGGCGGCCCGGATGAGTTCATCCGTGCCCAGGCGCTGGCCATATCCTGACAGCACATAACGATCGGCGCAGGCATTGAAGGTGTTGATATTGGCGGAAAAGCGAGGGTTGCTCATGAAATAACTCCTTTCACGTGAAGATGTTTTTATCACGAATGTCACGAATAGACGAATGACACGAATAATCTTTGGTTTGGATTTTTGACTGAAAATGGCGCACTTGCCATGCTGAGTACCACAAGCATCGAGGCAGCATGCGAGCAATGACCTCCCACCCTGTCTTTTCGAGCGGGTCGATCTGGCGTTCGGTCGCTTCGATCAGCCAGCGAGGAATCCCCAAGTTGGAGATTCATATTCAACGGGTCTGATAAGGCGATTTTCTGCCGAAAATTTGTGCCATTCGTTCATTCGTGTCATTCGTGATAGATCAACTTGTGGGTCGAGAGAGCGTGACTTTGAAATCGAAGCGGTCGCCGCGCCAGACCGCTTCCAGGTATTCGACCGCGCGTCCGTCGGCGGCATAGGTGATGCGCTCGGCGTACATCACCGCCGCGCCGGGTTCGATTTCCAGCCAGCCGGCCTCCTCCTGGCTGGCCCCGCGCGCCCGCAGGATCTCGCGGCCCGTCCACAGCTTCAGGCCAAAGCGCGATTCCAGCAGGTGGTAGAGCGAGCCAGTGAGGTCGGTTTCGGTCAGGCCAGGGCAAAGCGAGGCCGCCAGATGGACGACTTGCAGGCTTAGGGGTGTTTCATCGACGATGCGCAACCGTCGCACCGCCAACACGGGCGCGTTTTCCGGCAGTTCCAGGGCGGCGGCCACGTGCGGCGGGGCGGGAAGTTCTTCCAGGCTCAGCACTTTCGTTTCCAGCGACCAACCGCGCCGTCGCATTTCTTCGGTCGTGGACACAAGCAGGGTCACGTCCTCCTCCACCCGCCGCACCGGCGCAAACGACCCCACACCCTTCTGCCGGTAAATCCAGCCGCCTCGCTCCAATTCATCCAGGGCGTGCCGCACCGTCGCCCGGCTGAGGCCGTGCTGCTCGGCCAGCTCGTTCTCGGACGGCAACTGGTACAACTCGCCTGCCGCCTGTTTCTGCCGGATTTCGCGCCGCAGCAGGTCGGCCAGTTGGCGGTAGTAGGGGACGGGGTTGGACTTGTCGATCAGCATGGGGGGAGTGGAGATTGGTTATTGGAGATTGAACCTGCGACCTGCGATCCTTCGTTTCACTCAGGACAAGCTCTGCCACCTGCCACCTGTGGCCTGTCACCTGTCTACTTGTGCGTACAAGTTATCATGCAAAGATCAAACTTGTCAAGTGCTGGAGTTGGAAGGTTGAAAGAGTCAGAGTTGGGTATTGATCATAGAAAAAGGCTTGTGGTATGATAAGTGGGAATCTAGCCGAGGCCGGGCCAGGTTTGGAACCAGCATCTAGTTCCCATCCCTGACGACGGTCGTTACGTGCATAGACATGGAGGTGCATTGCCTGATCAACTAAAGAATGCCATTCCCAGAACTTCCTATTTCGAGATTCTATCGCGTAATAGTTCGCTCTGTCACTGAGGCGGCCGGGGGCTTCGCAATGACCAACCAGAGGAGATCCTTCGTGGCTTCGCTCAGGATGACGCAGAGGTGAATTGTTACTCTCTCACTAAGGAGTATCATCCAATGAAGTACAGTCTGAAGCATGTTGCCATGCTCGCCATCGCCTTGATGGCGATATCAATTCTGCTGGTCGCCTGTGGAGGCGCCCAGCCCACGGCTGCACCCACTGCTGCTCCGGCCACGCAGGCGCCTGCCCCTGAGCCGGCGAACAAGGCGCTGGTGGGGGTAGTGCTGCCGACGAAAGACGAGCCGCGCTGGTTGCAGGATCAGGCGGTGTTCCAGAAGGCGGGTTGGGATCCGCTTTTCAGCCAGGGTGACAGCGCCAAGGAGAAAGCGAACGTGGAGGCGTTGATCAGCCAGGGCATCAAAGTGCTGATCATCTGTCCGCAGGACGCCACAGCAGCAGCGGCGGCGGCCCAAGAGGCGCATGATGCCGGGGTCAAGGTCATCTCCTACGACCGCCTGATTCGTGACACCGACGCCGTCGATTACTACGTGACCTTCGACAGCATGGCGGTGGGCGCCTCCTGGAGCGAGTACCTGATCCAGCAAGCTGGCGACAGCAAGGGCAACCCGCTGTACATCTACACGGGTGCGGCGTCGGACAACAACGCCTTCATCTTCTTCGAGGGCGCCTGGGAGAAGATCCAGCCGAAGATTGCGGATGGCACGTTCGTGATCAAGAACTCGAGCGAGGCGGTGGCGTTACAGGACAAGCCGACGCTGACGCGTGATGAAGAGGCGAAGATCATCGGCCAGACGACGACCAACTGGAACTTCAACGACGCCAAGAACCTGGCCGAGGCGAATCTGACGGCGACCAAGCCGGAAGACAAGGGCACGGTGTACATTCTGGCCCCCAATGACGGTACGGCGCGTGCGATTGCCGACGCCTTTGCGGCGGACAAGGATGTGACGAAGTACTTCGTGACCGGTCAGGATGCGGAGAAGGCATCGGTGCAGTACGTGATCGACGGCAAGCAGTCGATGACGGTGCTGAAGGATGTGCGTACGCTGGCAGCCGACGCCATTGCCGCGGCCAACGCTTATCTTGGGGGTGGGACGCCGGAGAAGACCAATAGCTACAACAACGGCAAGGTTGACGTTCCGGCCAAGCCGTCTGCTATCGTCACGGTCACCACGGACAACGTCAAGCAGGCGTTGATCGATTCGGGCTACTACCAGGCCAGCGAGTTCACCGGCCTTGAGGCTGCTGCTGCGCCTGCGGCGCCGGCGAACAAGGCGCTGGTGGGGGTAGTGCTGCCGACGAAGGACGAGCCGCGCTGGTTGCAGGATCAGGCGGTGTTCCAGAAGGCGGGTTGGGATCCGCTTTTCAGCCAGGGTGACAGCGCCAAGGAGAAGGCGAACGTGGAGGCGTTGATCAGCCAGGGCATCAAAGTGCTGATCATCTGTCCGCAGGACGCCACAGCAGCAGCGGCGGCGGCCCAAGAGGCGCACGATGCCGGGGTCAAGGTCATCTCCTACGACCGCCTGATTCGTGACACCGACGCCGTCGATTACTACGTGACCTTCGACAGCATGGCGGTGGGCGCCTCCTGGAGCGAGTACCTGATCCAGCAAGCTGGCGACAGCAAGGGCAACCCGCTGTACATCTACACGGGTGCGGCGTCGGACAACAACGCCTTCATCTTCTTCGAGGGCGCCTGGGAGAAGATCCAGCCGAAGATTGCGGATGGCACGTTCGTGATCAAGAACTCGAGCGAGGCGGTGGCGTTACAGGACAAGCCGACGCTGACGCGTGATGAAGAGGCGAAGATCATCGGCCAGACGACGACCAACTGGAACTTCAACGACGCCAAGAACCTGGCCGAGGCGAATCTGACGGCGACCAAGCCGGAAGACAAGGGCACGGTGTACATTCTGGCCCCCAATGACGGTACGGCGCGTGCGATTGCCGACGCCTTTGCGGCGGACAAGGATGTGACGAAGTACTTCGTGACCGGTCAGGATGCGGAGAAGGCATCGGTGCAGTACGTGATCGACGGCAAGCAGTCGATGACGGTGCTGAAGGATGTGCGTACGCTGGCAGCCGACGCCATTGCCGCGGCCAACGCTTATCTTGGGGGTGGGACGCCGGAGAAGACCAATAGCTACAACAACGGCAAGGTTGACGTTCCGGCCAAGCCGTCTGCTATCGTCACGGTCACCACGGACAACGTCAAGCAGGCGTTGATCGATTCGGGCTACTACCAGGCCAGCGACTTCACCGGCATGCAGTAGAAGCTCGTTTCTCGTTGGGTCCGTAATAGTGGCGGCAGCCAGACCATCGGCTGGCCGTCACTATTCCGGCCAATCCGCAGACGGTTCGCCCCAGCGAAGGCGGTAGGCCACTCGTCGTGTGTGAGTGAATCCTTCGCGAGGGTGTATAATCGAGGTGCTTTCTGCATCATCTGGAGGTTGAGGATTATGAGTGCTCCCATCCTAGAGATGAAGAACATTACCAAGACCTTTCCTGGCGTGAAAGCTTTGAGCGGCGTCAGCTTCCAGGTCGCAGAGGGTGAGATTCATTGCCTGGTCGGCGAAAACGGGGCAGGCAAGTCCACCCTCATGAAGGTCTTGAGCGGGGTCTATCCACATGGTCAGTATAGCGGTGAGATCGTTTTTGGCGGCAAGGTGCAGCAGTTTGCCAGTATCCGTGACAGCGAAAGGGCCGGCATTGCCATTATCTACCAAGAACTGGCGCTGGTTCCGGAAATGATGGTTTACGAGAACATCTTCCTCGGCAATGAGGTCAAGAAAGGCCTCACCATCGACTGGAACGAAACCATCAAGAGGGCGACCGAAGCACTTAAGAGAGTCGGGCTTGACGTAAATCCCGCCGAGAAGGTCAAGAATTTGGGCGTGGGCAAGCAGCAACTGATCGAGATTGCCAAGGCCCTGAACAAGGAAGTCAAGCTCCTGATCCTGGATGAGCCGACCGCGGCCTTGAACGTGGATGACAGTGAGAATCTGTTGAGGCTGATCCGCGAACTCAAACAGCACGGCGTGTCGTGCATCATGATTTCACACAAGCTGAAGGAAGTCATCGACATCGCTGACACGGTCACAGTGCTGCGCGACGGCCAGACTATCTGCACCCTGGATGCGCACAAGGGTGAGGTGTCCGAACACGTGTTGATCAAGCACATGGTTGGGCGTGAAATCAACAACGTCTATCCGGAACGAGAGCGCAATCCGTTCGAGACCGCGGCCACCGCCGTCGAACAGGCGAAGGCGGCTGGCGTGAAAGTCATTTCGTACGATCGACTGATCCCCAATACCAGGGCAGTGGACTATTATGTGACCTTCGACAGTATTGCCGTCGGCGCGCAGCAGGCGCAGTATCTGGTCGATCAGGCAACGGGCAGGGGCAACCCGCTGTACCTGTATGCCGGCGCCGCCACAGACAACAACGCCTTCCTGTTCTTCCAGGGCGCCTGGGGCGTTCTCCAACCCAAGATCGTCGACGGGACTTTCGTGATCAAGAATTCCACCCAGGCCGTTGGCGTGCAGACAAAGCCGGCGCTGGCGCGCGACGAGATGAAAGCCATCTTCGGGCAGATCGGCACCAATTGGGATGCTCACACCGCCAGGAATCTGGCCCAGTTCAACCTGGCCACGGCGACGGCGGCCGATAAGGGGAATGTCTTCATCCTTGCTCCCAATGACAACACCGCCCGCGCCATTGCCGACGCCTTTGCTTCCGATGAAGGCGTCAAGAGCTGGGTGATCACCGGGCAGGATGCCGAGCAAGCCTCCACCCAATACATCCTGGCCGGCAAGCAGTCGATGACCGTCTTCAAGGATGTCCGCACCCTGGTGCACACGGCCGCCGACGCCGCTGTGGCCCTGCTCAAAGGCCAGGCTCCTGCCGTCAACGGCGCCTATAACAACGGCGCCATCGACGTCCCGGCGCTGCAATCGGCGGTTGTCTCCATCGACAGAACAAACGCCAAGGCCACTCTGTTGGACTCCGGCTATTACCAGGCCGGCGGCGCCCCTGGCCCCTCCAGCGCGCAGCCGCGCTCAGACAAACCGGCTGTCGGCGTCGTTCTTCCCACCAGGGATGAACCGCGCTGGGTGCAGGATCAGGCCCGTTTCCAGGAGGCGTTCAAGGGCACAGGCTACGGGGTTGAGATTCTCTTCAGCCAGGGTGATCCTGCCGTGGAGAAAGCCAACATCGAAAGCCTGCTGGCCAAGGGCATCAAAGTCCTGATCATCTGCCCGCAAGGCGGCGGCGAAGTCGTCCTGGAGGTCAAGGCCTGGAGCGCCTACGACCCCGCCCTGGGCAGGGAAATCCTGAGGGATGTGAACTTCAACGTCAAGAAGGGCGAGATCGTTGGCTTTGCGGGACTGATGGGTTCTGGGCGCACCGAGTTGGCCTTGAGCCTTTTCGGCAATCCCAAGGGTTACAGGACACAAGGCGAGATGTTCGTCAAGGGCAAGAAGGTGCATTTCATCCATCCCAACGGCGCCATCCAGGCGGGCGTGGCTTACGCGACCGAGGATCGAAAAGCGGCCGGCCTGATCCTGATCCAGGATGTGAAACAGAACATCACCCTTGCCAATCTGCGGGAAATATCCAGGCGAGGGGTCGTGAACCAGAATGCGGAGGTGCAGGTTGCCACCGGCTTCAGGCGCTCCCTCAACATCAAGACGCCCAGCATCGAGCAAAAGGTGGGGAATCTGAGCGGCGGCAACCAACAGAAGGTGTCTGTGGCGAAATGGTTGTTCGTCAAGCCCGACGTGCTGATTCTGGATGAGCCGACGCGGGGCATCGATGTGGGCGCCAAGTACGAGATCTACACAATCATGAATAGCCTGGTTCAGCAAGGCATGAGTATCATCATGATATCGTCTGACTTGCCCGAAGTTCTGGGCATGAGCGACCGCATCTACGTCGTTTCCGCCGGCCGCATCGCTGGTGAGCTGCCGGTGGAAGAAGCGACTCAAGAAAAAGTCATGAGTCTGGCAACATACTATTGAGGAGGCCCAAAATGGCAACGAGTAACAATGCACCTCAGACAGGTCAGGTCCAACCCGCCCCAACGCAAGTGGCGGCATCCGAGGCATCGTTTGCCTCGAGTTTGCGCAAGATGTTACGGGAGAATATCCGTGATTACGGTATGTACATCGCCTTGTTTGCGATCTGGGCATTCTTTACCGCCACGACGAAGGGCCTCTTCATTTCGTCGCGCAACATCAGCAACCTGCTGAACCAGACAGGCTATATCGCGGTCATCGCCGTCGGCATGACGCTGGTCATCGTCATCCGGCACATCGACCTCTCGGTCGGCTTTCTGTCCGGTTTTCTCGCCGCGCTGGCAGCCATCGCCATGATGAAGGGAAGCTGGCCGGTCTGGGTGGTCATTCCCCTGTCGCTGGTGGTCGGCATGGGAGCAGGGGCCATTACTGCCTTTCTGGTGGCGCAGCTGGGGATTCCGGCCTTCGTCGCCACCCTGGGCGGCTGGTTGGTGTACCGGGGGCTGCTGCTGCTGGTCCTGGCGGGTACGGGCACGATCATCATCGAGAGCGACCTGTTCAACGACATCGGCAACGGTTTCGTTCCCGACCTCCCCGGCCTGGCCAACTTCATGCCAGGAGTGCATAAGCTGACGCTGCTGCTGGGCATCGTCGCCATCGTCCTGTTTATCATCGGCCAGTTCCGCAGCCGCAGACAGAAGATGGCTTACAACTTCGAAGTGTTGCCGATGAATCTGTTCATCGTGAAACTGGCCTTCATCGCCCTCTTGCTCGCCGCCATCACCTGGGTGCTGGCCGGCTACAATGGCCTGTCGTGGACCGTGGTGATCATGCTGGTCGTGGTCGCCATCTATCACTTCATGACCACACAGACGGTGCTGGGGAGGCACATCTATGCCATCGGCGGCAACCCGGAGGCGGCCCAACTGAGCGGCGTCAACGTCAAACGGATCACCTATTTGGTGTTCATGTCGATGGGCATGCTGGCCGCGCTCGGTGGGATCATGTTTGCCTCCCGCTTGCGCTCCGCCACGCCCCAGGCCGGGACGCTGCTCGAATTGGATGCCATCGCTGCTGCCTTCATCGGTGGCGCATCCCCTGCCGGCGGCGTTGGCACGATCCTGGGGTCGCTCATCGGCGCCCTGGTGTACATGTCGCTGACCAACGGCATGAATCTGATGCAGACCGATATCGCCATCCAGTACATCGTCCGTGGCCTGGTGCTGGCGCTGGCGGTCATCTTCGATGTCACGACCCGCCGGCAGAGCAGATAGCAACCTTCGCGCCGGCATCGTCGCCCATCTGACCGAAGCAGCGCCGCCGTGGAATGCGGTTTCGGCAACCGCCAAGACGGGGCGCTCTCCTCTACTGCCCCGCCGGAACCGTGAATTCCGGCGGGGTTTGTCATGCCATCGGACGTGACTTGCGCGGCGGCAGCTGGAGGCATCGCCCTATCGCCGCCGCCCTCTTGTTCTCCCCCCCATGAAAATCACCGACCTGCAAACCTTCGTCGTCGCCAACCCGCCGCCCCATTTCGGCGGGCTGTACTGGATTTTCCTCAAGCTCACCACTGATGGCGGCGTGTCTGGCTACGGCGAAGTCTATTCGGTGCCGTTCCACCCGCACGTCGTCGCCCGCATGATCGAGGACGTCGGCGCCCGCTATGTGATCGGCGCCAATCCGTTCCATATCGAACGCCTGTGGCGCCTCATCTATTCCAGCGGCTACACCCAGCGCCCGGACACCTCTGTCCTCGGCATTCTCAGCGGCATCGAGATGGCCTGCTGGGACATCATCGGCAAGGAAGTGGGCAAGCCGGTCTATGAATTGCTGGGCGGGCGGGTGCACGAGAAGCTGCGCTCCTACACCTATCTCTACCCCGAACCGGGCGACGCCACCAACGTCTACTTCGATGCCGACCTGGCTGCCCAGCGCGCGGCCGAGTACGTCCGCCTGGGTTTCACCGCCGTCAAGTTCGACCCTGTGGCCCCCTATTCCGCCTTCGACCCGCGCCAGCTTTCGCTGGAAAAGCTCGACCTGGCCGAGAACTTCGTGCGGAAGATCCGCGAGGCGGTGGGGAGCAAGTGCGACCTGCTCTTCGGCACCCACGGCCAGATGACGGCGTCCGGCGCCATCCGCCTGGCCAAGCGTCTGGAGCCGTATGACCCCCTCTGGCTGGAAGAACCCACCCCGCCCGAAAAACCAGAAGAGATGGCCCTTGTTGCCCGCCAGACCAGCATCCCCATCGCCACCGGCGAACGCCTGGCGACGAAATACGAATTCGCCCGCGTGCTGGAACTGCGCGCCGCCTCCATCCTGCAGATGGCCCTGGGGCGAGTGGGCGGCATCCTGGAGGCCAAGAAGATCGCCGGCATGGCCGAGGCCTACTACGCCCAGATTGCCCCGCACCTGTACTGCGGCCCCATCGAGGGCGCCGCCAATATTCAACTCGCCGCCTGCAGCCCCAATTTCCTCATCCTCGAAAGCATCCAGACTTGGGGCGGCTTCCATGCCGAAATCCTCAAACAGCCGATCCAATGGCAGGATGGCTACATCCTCCCCCCTACCCAACCCGGCCTGGGCGTGGAACTGAACGAGGAAGTGGCCGCCCGGCATCCGTACACCGGCGATCGCCTGCACCTTGAAATGCTGGATCGCCCCGTGGAGTGAAAAAACATGAACAAACTCGGTTTCATCGGTCTCGGACATCTCGGCGCCCACCTGGCCGCCAGCCTGTTGCGCGCCGGCTTCCCGCTGACGGTGCATGACCTCAACCAGCAGGCGGCGGCGGGCTTGCTGGCTTTGGGCGCAGATTGGGCGGCTTCGCCCCAGGAGATGGCCGCCGCCTGCGATAGTATCTTCACCTGCCTGCCCTCGCCCGCCGCCACCCAGGCGGTGGTCGGAGGCCCCAACGGCATCCTGGCCGGCGCCCGGCCCGGCCTGACGTGGATCGAGATGAGCACCAACGACCGCCACGAGATCATCCGGCTGGCGGCGCTGGCCGCGGAGCGGGACGTGGCCTGTCTGGAAGCGCCGGTGACGGGCGGGGTGCACAAGGCCGCTTCGGGCGAGATCACTATCCTTGTCGGCGGCGAGCAGCCGGTCTTCGCGGCGCATCTGCCAGCGTTGCAGGCGATGGGCGGCAAGGTCTTCCACATGGGGCCGCTGGGCAGCGCCTCGGTGATCAAGGTCATCACCAACATGCTGGCCTTCATCCATCTGGTGGCGGCCGGCGAGGCGCTGATGCTGGCGAAGCGCGGCGGCCTCGATCTGGCGCAGGCGTTCGAGGCAATCAAAGCCAGCTCGGGCAACAGTTTCGTACACGAGACCGAGAGCCAGGTCATTCTCAACGGCAGCTACAACATCGGCTTCACCATGGATCTGGCCTGCAAGGACCTGAACTTCGCCCACGAATTGGGGCGGGAGTTCGGCGTGCCGCTGGAGTTGGCCGGGCTGGTCGAGCAGACATTCATCCGGGCCAGAGCGCACTACGGCGGCGGCGCCTGGTCGTCGCAAGTCGTCAAGCTGCTGGAAGATGCGGTGAGCGAAGACCTGCGCGCGCCCGGCTTCCCCGCCGTCCTGACACTTTGAATGAAGGATTGCAAAATGGCTACAATCAACCCTGTGATCATCGCAGAAAAGGACGGCATCCTGGCCGGATGGGATGACGAGGAGCATGGCCGGGTGCAGTGGCGCACGCTCTTCAGCGCCGGGCTGACCCCGACCGAGACGCTGACCGCCGGCGTGGCCGAAATCGACCCCGGCGGGCTGCTCGTCCTCCACCACCACACGCCGCCGGAGATCTACTTCATCCTGGCCGGCGAGGGCATCGTCAGCATCGATGGCGTCGAGCAGCGCGTTGGCCCCAACACCGGCGTCTTCATCCCTGGCGGCGCCCTCCACGGCATCCGCAACGGCGGCGCCACCACCCTGCGCTTCTTCTACGCCTTTGCCGTCGATTCCTTCGCCGATGTCGAGTATATCTTTCCCGAAAAAGGTTGAGCGCCGCCCACCATGTCCAATCAAACCCAATTCAAGGCCCTGTTCGACTACCAGTATCGCACCACCCGGCAGATTCTGGCCTGCGCCGCCCGGCTGAGCCAGGCCGATTGCCATGAACAACCCGGCTATGGTCGCGGCTCGATCCACGACCTGCTGTTCCACCTCCTGCGCGCCGGCCAGAGCTGGCGCCAGGCTCTGGTGACCGGCCGCCAGCAATCCTCCTCCCGCCCAGAGGAGTACCCCGATCTGCCGTCGCTGCAAGCCGGCTTCGAGGCCGAAAGCGCGGCCTGGCAGGCGTTCCTGGACGGTCTCAGCCCGGACGAGATCGAGGCTGAGGTCGAGCTGACCAACTGGCGGGGCGATGTCGCCGTCCTCCGGCGCTGGGCCGTCCTCCAGCATCTGATCCTGCACGGCATGCAGCATCATGCCGAGCTGGCGCAGCTCCTCACCGCCAAGGGCCAGTCGCCGGGCGACATCGACTTCATCTTCTACGCCATGAGAATGCCCTGATGAGCTCTCTCCGCCTGCGCGACGCCACCGAACTCGATCAGGACGCCATCCGGGGGGTGACGCTGGCGGCCTATGAGGAATATGCCGCCGTCATGCACCCGCTGCACTGGCAGTTCTACCGGCAAAACATCATCGCCACGCTGGCCGATGTGCGCCCGGCGGCGCAGATCGTGGCCGAGCAGGAAGGCAGTGTCGTGGGGACGGTGCTCCTTTATCCGGCCAGCGACGCCCCTTTGATCTGGCCGGAAATCCGGCTGCTGGCCGTGCTGCCAGAAGCCCGTGGTCAGGGCATCGGCGGGGCGCTGGTGCGCGAATGCATGCGGCGGGCAGCCGATTCCGGCGCCGCCGCCATCACGCTGCACACGACTGACATGATGGCGGCGGCCATGCGGATGTATGAGAAGATGGGCTTTGTGCGCGCCGTCGAGCTGGATTACCGGCCTGTGCCCGAGGTGCTGGTCAAGGGCTATCGCTTCGATTTGACGGATGGCTAGGCTTGCCGAGGTGCGAAAAAAGTTGGCAACCCTGATTGGGAACATGACGCGCCGCGCAATTGCGTGGTCAACACAAGTGGGTTAGACTTGGGGAGCGTCCTGCAAAGCGGCAGGCGCGCGGCAACGCAGCCTGCAATCTCAAGGAGGTTCGAACGTTGGCAATTCCCAATGCGCTTTTGCGCCGGCTCTATGTCGGCGCCAGTCTGCACAATGTGGAGGATGGATTCGAGTTCAAGTTACGGAACATGGTGGCGCCGGCGACGGTGGTGGCGATGGGGCCGGTCGAGGTGGATGGCGTGCCCTATGGCCCCAATCAAGTCACCCTCAGCGCAGGCAGGCCGCGCCCGGCCAGCGCCATCACCCATAAACAGCCGTTCTTGTTGCAGATGGGCCGCGAGGTGCTGGTGAAGGTGCGCGGGGCGCGGCTGGAGCGCGGCGCCCATCAGGTCGCCCTCCACGCCCTCACCCGCGAAATCGGCCCCCTCGTCATCGACATCGACGATTCAGTGTGATCATCACTCAGGAGGAATGCAATGATTGTTGGCGTCCCGAAGGAAATCAAAGACAACGAGTATCGGGTGGGGATGACCCTGGGTGGGGTGAAGCTGCTGGTGGATTCGGGCCACGAGGTCTGGATCGAGAGCGGGGCCGGAGAAGAGAGTGGCTTTTCGGATGCGGAGTATGGCCGCATGGGGGCCAGGATTGTCGCCACCGGCGCCGAAGCCTGGGCGGCGCAGTTGGTGGTCAAGGTGAAGGAACCGCAGCCCAGCGAATACCCATATCTGCGCCCCGACCTGGTGCTGTTCACCTACCTGCATCTGGCCGCCGAAGAGCGGCTGACCCAGGCCATGGTGGCCAGCGGTGTGGCCGGCGTGGCCTACGAGACGGTGGAACTCCCCAACCGCACCCTGCCCCTGCTGACGCCGATGAGCGAGGTGGCCGGGCGCATGGCCGTGCAGGTGGGCGCCCACTATCTGGAACGGGCCAATGGCGGGCGCGGCAAGCTGTTGGGCGGGGTGCCGGGCGTGCGGGCCAGCGATGTCATCGTCCTCGGCGGCGGCGTGGTGGGCACCCAGGCGGCGATGATCGCCCTGGGCATGGGCGCCAATGTCGCCATCATCGACATGAATCTCGACCGGCTGCGCTACCTGAGCGAAGTGCTGCACGGCAATCTGACTACACTGGCTTCCAACCCCTATGCTATCGGCGAGGCCGTCAAGCGCGCTGACCTGCTGGTGGGGGCGGTGCTGATCAAAGGCGCCAAAGCCCCGCGGCTGGTGACGCGCGAGATGGTCAGCCAGATGAAGCGGGGCAGCGTGATCGTGGATGTGGCCATCGACCAGGGCGGCTGCATCGAGACGGCCCGCCCGACCACCCACTCGAACCCCACCTTTTTCGTCGATGGCGTGTTGCACTACTGCGTGACCAACATGCCCGGCGCCGTGCCCCGCACCAGCACCTATGCCCTCAGCAACGCCACCCTGCCCTATGTGGTCAAGCTGGCCAACCAGGGTCTGAAAGCCGCCGTGACCGCCGACCGCCCGCTGTCATTGGGCGTCAATACCTACAAGGGCCAGATTACGTATCCGGCGGTGGCAGAGGCGTTTGGGCTTGGCTGGAAACCGCTCACCGATCTGCTGTAGCCATCATCCGCCTGACAAAGCGGCAAAGAAATCGTCGTGCCGAGCCGCGCCCGGCGGAAGGACCTGGACGAAGTATTCGTAGCGTTGGAATCGGCGCCATACGAACCTGGGCAACCAACGCGGGCTGCTGCCGCCGCCCTGGCTGCGGTGGCAGCGGCTCGCTTCTTCTTTGGCTGGCAAGAAGCGCCCCACATCCATCCGCACCTGGATGTCGGCTTCGGGCGTGCCAATGCGCGTGAAGTCGACGTCGTTGTTGTCGCCCATGCGCGTGGGGTCTTTGCGCAGCAGGCGCAGGAGCCGCACCCCAAGCTCAACCTGGCGGCGCGGGATGGCGCTGACATAGAGGCGAGGCGCGGCGCCGGGCGGAAGTTCCGCCAGCGCCTTCACTACTGCCTGATGAACCTTGATGTGGTCGGGGTGAAAGTAGTCGCCATTGGCGTCGTGGCTGAGAATGACCTGCGGTCGCAGTTGCTCGATCAGGTCGCGGATGTCGCGCGCCACCGCGGCCAGGTCGGCCTGGAACAAGCTGGCGTGATGGTCGTTGTCGCCCGCGCCGGCCATGCCGCTGTCGCGATAGTTCAGGGTGTGGAGCGTGACCCCCAGGGCGCGGCAGGCGCAGGCCAATTCCTGGTGGCGCAGCTCGGCCAGGGTGTGGCAGCCGCTGGCCGCCAGCAGCGCCGGGTCATAGCTGCCGGCGGCGCCGTCGGTGACGATGCAAACATGGACATCGGCGCCGGTGGCGGCGTAGCGAGCGAGCGCGCCGCCGGGGCCAAAGGATTCGTCGTCGGGATGGGCGAAGATGCCGAGAAGCGTGGGCATGGGCTGGTTCGTGTCGTCTGAGGAATGCGGGCTGAGGTGTGAATCTCCGCACTGTAGTCTGCTTCGCGGCGGCTGGCTGTGATAATGCCCACCATTTTCACCCACCCCCGCGCCGGCGTCCCCGCCCGTGTTGGCAAAGGTTGACAAGTGGGCTTCAGGGCTGATAATGCAAGCCTCATGGACGCCTTGCCAGACCTCCGCCACCTCACCCGCCGCACCATCATCGACATGGCGCGCCGCCGCCAGCGTCCCGGCGCCGGCAGTGGGCGCGACTTTCTGTTCACAAGGACGGCGTTCATGCCCTGGCCCGATCTCACGCCCCTCTTTGGCCCCATCCCCTGGGCCGTCGTCGGCGCCGCCGCCACGCGCCTCTATATGCCCGAACGTATGACCCGCGATTTCGATATCGCCGTGGCTGTGCACGATGCAACGAACGCTCGTCATCGATTGGCTGATGCCGGTTACACCAAAGTCTCGGAGTTGAGCATTGGCGGCGCACGCTGGCAGAGGGCGGGGGAGGGACCAGTCGCTGAGATCGAGGGCCGTGAACCCTGGTGGGATTCAGCTTTGGCCGAAGCGCAGCACAATCGTGATGCCCAGGGCCTGCCCATCCTGCCCCTGCCCTATCTGGCGTTGATGAAATTCCAGGCCAGCCGCACCATTGACCTGGGTGACCTGACCCGGATGCTGGGACTGGCGGACGAAGCCGGCCTGGCCGCGGTGCGCGCCGTCTTCGAGCAGTATGCGCCCGACGATTTGGAGGACATAGAGAGCCTGATCACCTTGGGCAAGTTGGAGATCGACGCCGCACTCTGAACCCAGGTCACTCCTTGACAAAACCACCACACCGCGGCGGGCGTTTTGCCCCGCCCACCCACCAAAGAGGATTTCATGCAGATTACCGTTCTGGGCGCTGGCATGGTTGGCAGCGCCATCGCCCGCAAGCTGGCCGAAGACGGCCGCTTCCAAATCTCCGCCGCCGACCGCAGCCCCCAGGCCCTGGCCGATCTGGCGCAGCGAGCGCCCGTGCAAAGCCATTGCGCCGATCTCTCGTCACCGGCAACCTTGCATGACCTCATCGCCGCCGCCGACCTGGTCATCAGCGCCGTGCCCGGCTTCATGGGCTTCGCCACCCTCAAAACCGTGATCGAGGCCAGGAAGAACGTCGTCGACATCTCCTTTTTCGAGGAGGACGCCTACGACCTCGACGCCCTGGCCCGGCTGAACGGCGTGACCGCGGTGGTGGATTGCGGCGTCGCCCCCGGCCTCAGCAATATCATCGCCGGCTATGCCCGCAACCAGCTGGACGAGATCGATCTGATCGATATCGCTGTCGGGGGGCTGCCACAGGCTCGGCACTGGCCGTTCGAGTACAAAGCCGTTTTTTCGCCGGTGGATGTGATCGAGATCTACACCCGCCCGGCCTGGCTGGTGGAACACGGCCGTGAGGTGGCCCGCCCGGCCCTCTCTGGGCTGGAGTTGATCGACTTCCCCGGCGTCGGCACCCTGGAGGCCTTCAACACCGACGGTTTGCGCACCCTGCGGCGGACGTTGCGGGCGCCCAACATGCGCGAGCGCACCCTACGCTATCCCGGCCATGCCAACCTGATGCGCGTCTTCCGCGAGAGCGGCTTCTTCAGCGACGAAGCCATCGATGTGCGCGGCCAGCACGTGCGCCCCATCGACTTGACCTCCCGGCTGCTGTTCGAGCAGTGGCGGATGGGCAAAGGCGACGCCGATATGACCGTGTTCCAGACGGTCATCGAGGGCCGAAAGGCAGACCAACGCCTGCGTCTGAGCTACGATATGGTGGATCGCTTCGACGAAGCCACACAGACGAGCTCGATGGCCCGCACCACCGGCTACACCTGCGCCGCCGTCGCCCGCCAGGTGCTCGCTGGCCGCTATGCCGCCAAAGGCATCTGCGCGCCAGAGGAGGTGGGCGGCACGCCCGGTTGCTACGAGGCCCTGCTGGCCGACTTCGCCCCATCCAATCTCCACATCACCGAAACGATCACTGCCCTCCGATGACCCCCCTCGACATCAGTTGCGTCCCCCTCTTTGCCTCGCTACCCGCCGACGCCCGGCAGGAGATAGCGGCCTCGCTGCGGCAGATTTCACTCGCGCCCGGCGCCATCCTCATCGGCGAGGGCGACCCTGGCGACAGCTTCTGCATCATCCTGGAAGGCGAGATCGAGGTGATCAAGGCGGCGGGCACCGAGGACGAACGACTGCTGCGGGTGCAGGGAGCGGGCAGTTTTGTGGGCGAGATGAGCCTGTTCGAGCGCAAGGGCCGGCGCACGGCCACCGTCCGGGCGCGCACCAACGTCGAGGCGGCGGCGATGATGCTGGCCGACTTCGACGCCCTGCTCCACCGCCAGCCCGCCCTGGCCTACGAAGTGATGCGGGTGATGAGCCTGCGGCTGCGCGACGCCGACAACGCCACCATCCGCGACCTGCACCAGAAGAACCATCAACTCGAACAAGCCTATGCCGCCTTGCAGGAAGCCCAGGCCCAGTTGGTCGATAAGGCCAAGCTAGAGCACGAGTTGCAGATGGCGCGCGCCATCCAGCAGAGCATCCTGCCGCAGCAGTTGCCCGACCTCCCCGGCTACGATTTCGGCGCCCTCATCGCCCCGGCCCAGGCTGTGGGCGGCGACTTCTACGACTTCATCCCGCTGGGGTCGGGCAGCCTGGGCATCGTCGTGGCCGACATCTCGGACAAAGGGCTGCCGGCGGCCATCTTCATGGCCCTGACCCGCAGCCTGGTGCGGGCCGAGGCCCTGCGCGGGGTCTTCCCAGCCGAGGTGCTGCGGCGGGTGAACCGGCACCTGCTGGACATGAACGATGCCGGGATGTTCGTGACGGTGCTATATGGCATCCTCCATGCCCGCACCGGCCAGTTCCTCTATGCCCGCGCCGGGCATGAACTGCCGGTGGTGGCCGGCCCGACCGGTGACATCCTGGCCGTCCCCTCCGAATCGGGGCAGATCCTGGGCCTGTTGCCCGACCCCGTCCTGGACGAAGAGGCCATCAGCCTACCCAAAGGCGGCAAGCTGGTGCTGTTTACCGACGGCGTCACCGATGCTATGGACGAGGAAGGCGAGGCCTTCGGGCGTGAACGGCTGAGCGCGACGGTGGCCGTGTACGCCGCCGGCCCGGCCCAGGCCGTGTGCGATGGGGTGATGCAGGCCGTCCTCTTACATCAGGGTGCGGCGGCGCAGTTCGACGATTTCACGATGGTGGTGGCGTCGGCCGCCTGAGCGTTCGCACGTGGGCGTGCTCACTCCGCAAGTGACGGAACACGGAACACGCACCACGGAACACGCCCCTCACCCCCACTCCCGCCGCAGCAGCGCGTACCAATACTCACCCGCCCACCCTTCGCCATCCCAGAAATTCTCGATGTAATGCGCCTCGCGGCGCATCCCCAGCCGCTCCATCAGCCGCACCGAGGCCAGATTGCGGTCATCGCAATTGGCGCGCACTCGGTGTAGTCCCTTTTCCTCAAACAAATGGGCGAGAAGGCGGCGGACGGCTTCGGTAGCATAGCCCTGCCGCTGGTAGGCTGTTGCCAGCGTGAACCCGATCTCGGCCTGGCGCAGATCGCCCTCCAGCAGGTAGAAGGCGACATCGCCGATCAGAACGCCGGTTGCCTTTGCTTCGACGGCCAATTGAAGCCACTTCCCAGGCAAGTCCGGCGTCCGCGTTTTCATGACGGCGATGAAATCCTCCGCCATCGCCCGCGTATAGGGCATCTCCCAGCCCTGGTAGCGGGCAACGGCGGGGTCATTGCGATAGGCCAGGAACGCCTCCAGGTCGGCATCCTGGAACGGACGCAAGCGAAGGCGGGGCGTTTCCAGCCAGAGTGGCATCACCGCTCCTTGATCAGCTTCCGGCGCTCAGGCGTTCGCGGCGACCCATGCGTCGCGTTCCGGCATCGGCAGCTGCGGGGACCGGTGGGGCAGCCTCGCCGCTGGCGGCAGCCGCTGCGGCGGCAGCAGCGGCCGCCGCTTGTTGCTGCAACCTGCGCTGCATCACCAGCCAGGCCATGCAGTTCTCGTCCGTGCCCATCAGCAGGTCGGCGGCGCGGATGCCCGACATGATTTCCTGCTCCAGCGGATTGGTGATGGCGCACGGCATCCCGGCGGCGATGGCCATGGCAATGAAATGGGCATTGACGGCCGGCCGGTTGGGCAGCCCGAACGAGATATTGCTGGCCCCGCAGACAGTGTTGCAGCCCAACTCCTCTCGCACCATCCGCACCAGCTCGAAGACCTGGCGACCTGCCCCCGGCACTGCGCCCGCAGGCATGGCCAGCGGGTCGATGAGCAGATCGCTGCGCGGGATGCCATAACTCTCGGCCCGCTCGACGATCTTCTTGGCCACCTGGAAGCGGACTTTGGGGTCATAGGAAATACCCGATTCATCGTTGGAGATGCAGATGACCACCGCCCCGCGCTCGGCCACCAGCGGCAGCACCTTCTCCAGCCGCTCGTCCTCCCCCGTGACCGAGTTGACGATCGGTTTGCCCCAGGCGGTCTTCAGACCCGCGGCCAGGGCCGGCACCACCGAGGAATCGATGCACAGGGGCACATCGACCACCGCCATCACGGTCTCGAGGGCGCGCACCATCACCTCCGGCTCGACCTCGGCCGGGTTGGCGACGCCCAGGCCGGCGTTCACATCCAGGATCTGGGCGCCGGCCTCCACCTGGGCGATGGCGTCGGCACGGACGCGGCTGAAGTCGCCGGCCAGCATCTCGGCGGCCAGTTTCTTGCGTCCGGTGGGGTTGATGCGCTCGCCGATGATGACGAACGGACGGTCGGAGCTGATGACGACGGTCTGGGTGGGTGAGGTGACGACAGTTTCGATAGACATGGCAGGGACTCAGAAAGAGAAATGAGAGCAGAGCGGGCGCCTGGCAGAGTCTGACAGGTTTGGGGGCCAAGTATATGCCACGGGACGCGCTTCGACCAAGCCTGAACGTGGGTGCGAATACGGTCTCCTGTTCGCCCCCTACCATGCAAAAAGCGCCGGTCGGCCCTGCCAACCGGCGCTTTTTCGTCAGCGTATGGTCCGCTGCTTAGCGGAAAAAGCTCATCATCCGCGTCGCCAGCATGATGTCGCCTTGCACTTTGATCTTGCCCAGCATGAAGGCTTGCATGGCGTCCAACCGGCCCGCCATCATGTCGATGTAGTCGCTGGCGTCCATCGTCACGGTCAGGCTGGGGGTTTCGATGTCGTCATCGCCCTCGACGACCGTGCAGCCGGCGGCGCTGAGACGCGATGTCCACAGGCTGCCGCCCTCGCCGGTCAGGTTGTAGCGGATACTGGCATCCACGCCTTCGGCCTTTTCGGGCTTGAAGGCGGCGGGCATGTCGGTCATCATCCTGCGGATCTTGGCGTCGATTTCAGAAGACATAGCTTGGATGTGCTCCTTGAGAGTAGGTTAGGAATTGCGGATTGCGGATTGCGAAGTGCGGATTTGGCGTCGGTTACTGGTTACTGATTACTGATCACTGAATCTACCACCTGCGACCTGCGACCTCTCACTTCAACTCCGCCCGGGTGTAGCCCAGAATGCGGCGGGCGACGATGAGGGTGTTGATCTGGCCGGTGCCTTCGAAGATGTCGTTGATCTTGGCGTCGCGCATCCATTTCTCGACCAAAAATTCGTGGCTGTAGCCAAGTGGGCCGAGCAGTTCGACGCACTTCTGGGTGATGTGCGTCACCGCCTGCCCCGCCTTGACCTTAGCCATCGAGGCCTCGAGATTGTTGGATTCGCCGGCGTCCAGCAGGGCCGCCGAACGCACGGTCAAGAGCCAGGCCGCCTTCAGATCCATTTCCATTTTCAGGAGATCGCGCTGGACGGCGGTCAGGCTGTGCATGGGCGCGCTCTCCGGCACCGTGATGCCCTGGGCGGCCAGGGTGTCGCGCGTGTATTCGAAGGCGGCGCGAGCAATGCCCACGGCGCTGGCCGCCACATAGGGCCGGCTGGCGTCGAAGGTCTTCATCGCCCCCTTGAAGCCCTTGTCCTCGTGCTCGTCCGCCTTCTGCAGGTCGGCGCTGCCGAGGATGTTGTCATAGGGGATGCGGCAATCCTCGAACGTGATCGTGGCCGTATCGCTGGCGCGGATGCCCAGTTTGCGCTCCTGATGCGTGATCGTCATCCCCGGCGTGCCCGATTCGACCACGAACGGCCTCATCCCGGCCCGGCCGATGCTGCGATCCAACGTCGCCCAAACGACGATGAGGCCATCGCTCTCCTGGCCGGCCAGACTGCCGTTGGTGCAGAAGATCTTGGTGCCGTTCAGCACCCACTCGTTCGTCTTCGGGTCAAGGCGGGCGGTGGTCTGGATGGCGCTGGTGTCCGACCCGGCCTGCGGCTCGGTCATCGCCATCGCCCCCCACTTGGGTTTGCCGCGGGTGAAGCGGGTCAGGAAGCGCTCCTTTTGTTCGGCTGTGCCCACGGCATGGATGGCGGCCCCACCCAGGGCGCTGGAGGGTGTGCTCAGGTAGATGCCGGCGTCGCCCCACGAAAGCGCCTCGATCATGTGGATCATGCGCAGGGTGCCGGTCGAAGCCTTCTTCTCGACCTTTGCTTCGTCGGCGGTGTGGCCGTTGTGCCCGTTCGAGCTTTTTCGCAGCGAGCGCTTCAAGTCGGCCGCCTCGATCTGTTGCAAGAACGGCCAGATGACGTTGATGTACTCCCACGGGCGTTCGTGCTCGTGCTCGTCGTAGTGCCGCGAGATGCTACGCATCACCTGTTCGGCCATCATCTTGGTCAGGTGCGTCTGGTTGGCGATTTCTTCGGGCAGTTCGAAACTGATAGACATGGTGAACCTCCTTAGACGATGATACTTCCGAGCAGAGTGGCGATGCCGCGTCCGTTGCGCAGCCACAGTTCAACGGGATGGTCGCGAATATAGCCGTGCCCGCCCAACACTTGCACGGCGCCGTCCGTCACCTTCAACGCCATCTCGGCCGCGTATTGCGCCGCCAGGAAGGCGTCGTGGCTACCCGGCTTGCCCTGGTCGATCTTCCAGGCCGCCTCCCATACCAACAGGCGGGCGGCGTCGATCTCGATCGCCATCTCCGCCAACATGAAGGCGATGGCCTGACGATGGGCGATCGGCTCGCCGAAGGCGGTGCGTTCTTTGGCATAGTCGCGGGCATACTCGAACGCGCCCCTCGCCAGCCCCACCGCCATCCCCGCCACGCCGATGCGGCTGTAGGTCAGGATCTTGGTCAGATCGATGCCGGCCTTGCCGCCCAGTTTGTGGTCGGCGGGGATGGTCACGCCGCTGAACTCGACCGTGAAGGTCTTGAGGGCGTGAAAACCCATCCACTGGTCGCGGCGATTGATGTGGACGCGCGGGTCGTTGGCGGGGACGAGGAAGGCCTGCGTGTTGCCGGCGTGACCTTCGCGGGCATAGACGAGGAAGAGTTCGGCCTCGTCGGCGTTGATCACCATCGTCTTCTGGCCCCAGAGGATGTATTTGTCGCCCTGGAGTCGGGCGCTGGTGTTCAGGTCGGCGGGGTCGAAGGTGATGGTCGCCTCCAGGAAGGCGGCCGTGGCCTTGGGGAAGACCTCGGTGCAGAAGCGGGGCAGGTGCTCCTCGCGCTGCTGTTTGCTCCCGCACAGCAAGAGGGGGATGGCAACCAGGTTGGGGCTGAGCAGATGGAGCGTGGCTGCCACATCACCATAGCCCAGTTCTTCGGCGATGAGGGCGCCGTTGAGGGCCGAATGGTCGCCAAAGCCGCCGAATTTCTCGGGGATCGAGGCCGGCAACAGCCCCAATTCCCAGCCGGTGGTCATCACCTCCGCCGGCAGGCTGCGCACCTCCTCGGCATCGCGATAGACCTTGCGCAGCTGGCGCGTGGCATAGCGATTGACCGCATCGGTCAGCATTCGTTGTTCTTCAGTGAGGTCGAAACTATACATAGAGCCTCCGTCTTAGCGGTTACGTGTTGCGTCTGCCGTAGCAAGTAACTGGCAAGGAGCAACAAAAGACCTTCATTGCAGGTTCTCGAAGATGCCCGCCGCGCCCATGCCGCCGCCGATGCACATCGTCACCATGCCGTAGCGGCTGCCGCGGCGCGCCATCTCATGGATCAGTTGGGTCGTCAGTTTGGCGCCGGTCGCGCCCAGGGGATGGCCGAGGGCGATGGCGCCGCCGTTGACATTGGTGATGGCCGGGTCGATCTCCATCTGGCGGATGACCGCCAGGCTTTGAGCGGCGAAGGCCTCGTTGAGTTCGATCAGATCGATGTCGTTCAGGCTCAGCCCGGCCAGCTTCAGGGCCTTGGGGATGGCCGCCACCGGGCCGATGCCCATGATCTCGGGCGGCACCCCAGCCGCGGCAAAGGCCACGAAACGCGCCAGCGGCTTGAGACCGGCCGTCTCGGCGGCTCGTCGCGACATCACCACCACCGCCGCGGCGCCATCGCTGGTCTGGCTGCTGTTGCCGGCCGTCACCGTGCCCCCGGCCTTGAACACCGGCTTCAGTTTGGTCAGGCCCGCCAACGACGTATCGTAGCGCACACCCTCGTCCGTATCGAAAACCGCCGTCCGGCTCTGGCTGCGACCATCCTCATCCAGCCACACCCCCGCCGTGGGCAGGCCGACGATCTCGGCGGCGAACCTGCCCGATTGGATGGCCGCGGCTGCGCGCTGGTGCGACTGCAACGAAAAGGCGTCCTGGTCGGCGCGGTTGACCTGGTACTGCTGGGCCACATTCTCTGCCGTCAGCCCCATGCCGGTGTAGATGGCCGGATATTCGATCGCCAGCCCCGGCTCGGCCGTGAAGTTGAGACCGCCCTGCGGCACCGAGCTCATGCTCTCCACCCCGCCGGCCACGATGACATCGCCGAACCCGGCGATGATCCGCTCGGCCGCCAGGGCAATCGACTGCAGTCCCGAAGAACAGAAGCGGTTCACCGTCTGGCCAGGCACCGATTGCGGCAAACCGGCGGCCAGGGCGATGATGCGCGCCACCTGCATCCCCTGTTTGCCTTCGGGAAAGGCACAGCCAAGGATCACGTCCTCGATCAGGGCAGGGTCCAGGCCCTCGGCCCGGCGGACGGCCTCGGCGACGACGGTCGCGCCCATCACTTCGGGGCGGGTGTTGCGCAAAGCGCCCCGCGGGGCCTTGCCTACGGCCGAGCGCACGGCGGAAACAATCACAGCTTCTGGCGTCATTCTTTGGCTCCGTGTAAGTGGGGATTGGAGAGTAGAGATTCGAGATTAGAGATTGGCTGGCGAAATCTCCAATAACCAATCTCCAATCTCTAATTGCGTAAAGGCTTGCCGGTTTGCAGGAAATGCCACATGCGGGCCTGGGTGAGCGCCTCGCCGAAGAGCGAGAGCACGGCTTCCCGCTCCAGATCGAGCAGATATTGCTCATCCACCCAGGTCGGTTGGCTCAATTCGCCGCCGCAGACCACATAGGCCACCTTTTCGGCCACTTTGGCGTCGTGTTCGCTGATGTAACCGGCCTCTTTTTGTAGATAGATGTAGACGCGCAGGCTCGAAAGCACATCGCGACCGGCGGCATAGCAGTTCCGGGCCGCAAAGGTGGGCCGGTAGCCGGCAGCGGCCATCGCCAGTGCCTCGGCTTTGGCCTCGGCAATGAGATGATCCTTGTTCATGACGATGCGGTCGCAGGGGGTGAGGAAGCCGAGGTCGCGAGCTTCGGCGGCGCTGGTGGCCACCTTGGCCGTGGCGATGGTCAGCGACGCCTCCTGGACGAACTTGCTCATGCCGGGGTGTTCGATGCGGGCGGCCGGCGAAACAAAGCGGCGCACCAGTTCCTTCGTGCCGCCGCCTGCCGGCAGAATGCCCAGCCCCACCTCTGGCAGCCCCATATAGGTCTCGGACGCGGCCACGATGCGGTCGGCGGCCATCGCCACCTCGGCCCCGCCGCCCAGGGTCATGCCAAAGGCCGCCGCCACCACTGGCTTGCTGCACGTGGTCAACAACTGCCGCAGCCCCTGCAACGTCTTGCCCATGGCGTCGATCTTGTCCCATTCCTTCTGCTGGGCGGCCAGCAGCATCACGAAAACATTGGCGCCCGCCGAAAAATGCTCGCCCTGGTTGCCGATCACCAACCCCACCAGCTCATCGTTGTCGGCCCGTTGCACGGCCTCGGTGAGGATGGGGAACATGTCCGGCTCGATGGCGTTCATCTCGCGGCCGCCAGGGGTGCGGGCATGGAACTCGATCAGCCCGACGCCGTCGCCGATATCCAGCAACGAGGCGCTGGGCGTGCGGCTGATCACCCGGCTTTTTTCCTGCTTCCAGTCCTTGAGGATGATGATCTTGGGGTCGGGTTCGACGGCGACATAGCCCTTTCCCACCACCCAACGCTCGCTGCGGCCGTTCTCGCGGCGATAGAAGCAATCGGCGCCGCCGGCGATCATCTCCTTCACCCAGGCGGCCACCTCCAGGCCGGCAGCCTCTATCCGGGCCACGACCGCAGCCAGGCCGAGGATGTCCCAGGTCTCGAACGGCCCCAATTCCCAGGTGAAGCCCCACTTCATGGCATTATCCACAGCCATGACATCGTCCGTCACCTCCGGCATGATGGCGGCGGCGTAGCTGAGCGTGCGCGAGAGCGTGAACCAGACGAACTCGCCGGCGCGGTCATCGGCGGCGATCAGCCCGCGCAACCGCTCTGGCAGGGGCTTGTCCTTGAGCTTGCCCACGCTGTCGAAGCGCGGTTTGGGCAGGGCTTCGTGCGCCATCGTCTCCAGGTTCAGCGACCAGAACTCCTTGCCGCCGTCGCTGCCTCGCATCTCTTTCGAGAACCCCACCGCCGTCTTGTTTCCCAGCCACTGGCGCTCGATCAGCGTTTGCAGCACCCGCCCGAAACCGGCCGATTTCAGCACCTCGCGGGCGGGGTCGTGGGGCAAGAGGTCATAGAGGTTCTGCGAGACGTGCGCCAGCACATCGATGCCGACCAGGTCGGCCAAGCGAAAGGTGCCGGTGCTGGGCCGGCCGATGAGCTGGCCCGTGAGCAGGTCGACTTCAGGGATCGTATAGCCGTGGCTGATGGCGTAGTCGATCGTCTGGCCGGAGCCGATGAAGGCCAGGCGGTTGCCGATGAAATTGGGCGTATCGTTGGCAAAAACCACGCCTTTGCCCAGCACTTCTTCGGCGAAGCGTTTGATCAGCGCCACCACGGCCGGGTCGGTGTCGGCGGTGGGGATGACTTCCAGCAGCTTCATGTAGCGGGGCGGGTTGAAGAAGTGCGTGCCCAGGAAATGCGCCCGGAAATCGGCCCCGCGTCCACTGGCGATGGCCGCGATCGGCAGCCCCGATGTGTTGCTGCTGATGATGCTGCCCGGTTTGCGCACCGCTTCGATTCGTTCCATCAACGCCTGCTTGATGTCCAGACGCTCGACCACCACCTCGATCACCCAATCTGCCTCGCTCACCCAACCAAAATTGTCCTCGGTGTTCCCCACCTTGATCAAGTCCGCCGCCTTTTCGTGGCACAGATTGGCAGGTTTGGCCTTGCGCATCCGCTCCAACCCCTCGCGGGCAAATCGATTCCGCACCGCCGGGCTGGCAAGGGTCAGGCCCTGCGCCGCCTCTTGGGGTGAGAGCGCGGGGGCGGGGATGTCGAGCAGATAGCAGGGGATGCCGGCATTGGCGACATGTCCGGCGATTGCGGCGCCCATGGTGCCGGCGCCAATGACGGCCACGCGACGAATCATACGCATGCGTCGTTCTCCTTTGAGGACGTTTTCGGGAATGGGAAACTGCGGTAGGGAAGACTGACGGCAAATTTGGATTGATTATAAAGAGGCCCGGCGCATCTGGCAAGTTTCATGACGCAGTGCGTAATGAGGTTTGTCGCCCTGCGTCAAACCCATAAAAATGGCGGCGGGATGCCCCCCCGCATCCCGCCGCCCCCCCGCCTACTGCCCACTGAAAACTGAAAACTGACTACTGAAAACTGCCTACCGAAAACTGCCCACTGCCCCCCGTCGGCGGCAACAACCTGGGCGGGCCGCTGTTGAGAACTCGAAGCGTGATCGGCGCCGATTCGGCCAGCACCTCGCCCTCTGGCCCGCGCACAACGATGCGAAAACTGTGCTCCCCGGCGGCGGTGGTGGCGGGCAGGCGGAAAGTCCAGCGTCCGCGGTCTCCTGCGGCGACGGCGCCGATCGCCTCGTCGCCGTCCAGGATCTCCACCGTCGTCCCGGCCGGCGCCCGGCCGCTGAGCTGATTGCCCACACCCATGCGGTCGCGGCGGGGCATCTCGATGTGGGGCGGCGTGAGGGCGCGCGCCATCTGGCTGATGATGATGTTGGCGTCGATGATCTCCGGCGCTTTGGCCCCCGGCCCGGTGATCTCGATCCGCAGCTGGTGTTCGCCGGGCGTCAGTGGCTTGTCGGGCGTGATCCACCAGTTCCCGCGCGGCCCGGCTTGCGTCTTGCCCAGGCGCTTTTCACCCTCGAAGAGGACGACATCCGCGCCGGGCGCGGCTGCGCCTCGCAAAGTGGGCAGGCTGTTGGGCAGCGGCGATGCCAGCCTGCTCAGCAGGCTGGCCGGCGGCGCCGGCGTGGCTTCGCCGGCGGGCGTCTCGGCTACAACCGGCGTGGCCGCGGCCTGGACTTCGACGGCGATGGCGGCGGGCTGGCCGAGAGGCTGGCCGGCGGCGTCGGTGGCGGTGGCTTCGAGTGTGTGCGGGCCGGCGGCAAGGCCGGGGAGTGCAAGCGTCCACCTGCCGTTGGCGTCGGCGGTGGTTTCGCCCAGGATGGTGTCGCCTTCGTAGACGGTGACGGTGCTGCCGGGCGGGGCGAGGCCGGCGATGGTTGTGGCTTCGCCTTCGCCGAGGGCGGCAGCGGGGGCGTCGATGATGGGGGCGGTGAGGCTGGCGGCGGGGACGGCGAGCACGGTCAGGGTCTGCGGCTCGGCCGTCGTCTGCCCTTCGGCGCTGGCAGCGGTGATGGTCAGGGTATGCTGGCCGGGCGGGAGGGCGGGGAGGTCGAGCTGCCAGGCGCCGTTCTCGTCGGCGGTGGTCTGGGCCAGCATGGCGCCGGCCTCCGCAATCGTGACGGTGCTGCCAGGCGGGGCCAGGCCGGCGATGGGGCCAGGGGCCTCGGCGCTGACGGCGGCGCCTTCACCCAGGGTGGCGACGGCGACGGTCGCGGTCGGCGCCGGGCCGGCGGTAGGTTCAGGTGGGGCAGGCGTGGCTTCGGTCGTGGGTGTGAGGGGGGCTTCGGCGGTGGCGGCGGGCGTCGTGGCCGCGGCCACAGGGCTGGCGGCGGTCGCTGGGGCGGTCGCTGGGGCGGTCGCCGAAGGGGTGACCAGGACGATGGCGGTGGGCTCGGGGGTGGGCGTGACTGGCGGTTTGCGCAATAAGCTGGCGGCCCACCCGGCGGCGACGAGGGTGAGGACGCCGCCGACGATGAGAACCCGCCGGTCGATCTCGCTCTGCCATTGGGGTTGGCGCTGACTGCTCATGAGGTTGCTCCTCCCGATCTGGTCTGGGCCGCGGCGATCCAGCCCCGGTAGTCCGGCGTTCTCCACTCCGGCGCCTTGCAGATGGCGGCCAGCTGCTCGACCGTGGCCGCGGCCAGGGCCTCGAAGGTGCAGATGCCGGCCTCGTGCAGCCGCGCCTCGTACATGCGGCCGATGCCGTCGATGGCGCCGAGATCGTCGGGCAGGCTGCCATCCCACACCTGGCCCTCGGCGCCGCCGTCCGCGGCCAGTTGGGCGGCGTCGCGCCGGATGGCGGCGAAATCGACTTGCTGCCAGGGGTGGGGGGCCAGGATGCGGGCGAGGGCGTCATCCGGCAGGCTGGCCAGTTCCCAATACGTTCCGATGCCGGCTGCGTACAGGCGGCGCTCGTAGAGGGGGCTGATGCCCCTCACCTGGGAGAGATACTGGGGGCAGGCAGTGTACTCGACCTCGCCCTCCGGGATCGGTTCACTCCTGGCCCGGCGCACATGGTGGCCGGCCGTCCACATCGTTGCTTCGGCCTGCCAGCCAGCCGAGGCGCCGGCTGGCAGCCCGACCGCCTGAGCGACCGCGGCCAGGCGGTCGGGTGCGGCGGCGGCCAGGGCGGCGAAGCTATCGATGCCGTGGGCAGCCAGGTCGGCGGCAGCGGCGGCGTCGAGGCCGTGGATCATCTGTAAGTTATCGCGCCGGCGCTGTTGTCGCTCCTGTCTCCAGGCGTCCAGCCCGGCCCCATCGCCCGCAGCGGCCAGCCGGGCCTGGGCGATCCAGTCGCCGTAGCGGAGGTCGCGCCAGGGCGGCGCGGGGGCGGCGAGGGCCAGGTCGGTTTCGGTCGCGGCGGCCAGCCGCCCGAAGTTGGTGAAGCCCTGCTCGTTGAGGATGGCGGCGCTGGTGGGGTCGATGCCGGCGATCACGGTCAGATCGTCATAGGACCACTTCCCATCCGCGGCCAGCGATTCCTGGGCTTGCAAGATCCAGCTGGCATAGTCGGGGCGGCTGCGATCCGGCTCCTGGCAGATGGCGTCGAGTTGCGCCACGGTGGCGTTGGCGAGGGTTTCCAGGGTGCAGAGACCGGCCTGGCAAACCAACCCCTGCCACGGTTCGACCAGCCCACGGATGGCCGCGAGTTCGCCGGCAGGGCCGCCCTCCGCGGCGGCCGGCGCGGACGCGGGGAGTGGGGCGCTGATCACGGTGTGGCCAGCAGTGGCGACCGGCTCGGTTGCGGCCGGCTCCAGGTCGGCGAGTGCGGCCGGCGCCGGCGCGAGCGCCGGCTGGGCGGCGATCCTGGCCCGCAGGGCTTCGTTTTCGGTCTGCAAGGCGGCGTTGCGGCTGCGCTCGGCCCCCAACTCGGCCGTGCGCGCCCGAATGGCGCCGTCCATCTCCTCCATCCGGCGCTGAAACTGGCTGCGTTGGCGCCGAAAGAAGAAGACTTCCAGCAGCCACTGCGCGAACCAACCGATGATGAAACCGATCAATAAGAGCAGCCAGGGATTGAAAGTGGACATACGCTCTCCTGTCGATGTCTGGGCCAGGTGCTGCCGGCAGGGATGGAGGATGACGGCTGAGGGAATGAACGACGCCGGGTGACGCCGGCTCCAACCTTCACCGCGCCCCACCGCCGCCGAATTTTACTTGGGCCACTGGCCCGACGCCAAGCCAGACCCGCCCTGGCGTTCAGTCCCGCGCCGCGGCGCTGGCATAGGCCATGACCGGGCCGACAACCCGGATCTCCACCGGCTGGCCGGGAAAGAACTGATAGGTGGGGCCGAGCCGGGCATCGAGACGGAGATCGGCGTGCACGTTGATCTGCACCAACTGGTCGTGGCCAAAAAAGACCACCTCGCGCACGCGGCAGCCAGAACCCTGCGGGGCGGGCCTGACGTCGATGTTTTCTGGCCGCAGCAGGATGTCCACCGGCCCCCAGACCTCCACCTGCGTCTCCAGCCGCCCCAATTCACACTCGACCCAGCGACCGTGGCCAACCCCGGCGATGAAATTGGAGTCGCCGATGAAGGCGGCCACCGCCCGGCTGACGGGCTGATAGTACAACTGGCGCGGCGTCGCCACCTGCTGCACCGTCCCCTCCAGCATCACCGCTACCTGATCGACCAGGCTCAGGGCTTCTTCCTGGTCATGGGTGACGAAGACGGCGGTGGCGTTGGCGTGCTTGAGGATGCTGCGCACCTCGGCCCGCACCCGCAGCCGTAGCCCGGCATCCAGATTGCTAAAGGGTTCGTCTAGCAGCACCAGGTCGGGTTCGGGGGCCAGGGCGCGGGCCAGGGCCACGCGCTGTTGTTGGCCGCCGCTTAGCTCGTGGGGCATCCGTTGCTCCAGCCCGGCCAGGCCCACCAGCTCCAACACCTCGGCCACGCGGCGCTTCTTGTCGCCGGCGTAGCCCCGCAGCCCAAAGCCGACATTGTCGCCCAGGCTGAGGTGCGGGAAAAGGGCGTATTCCTGGAAGACCATGCCTACGCGCCGCTTCTCTGGCGGGATGTGCAGGCCCGGCCCCGCCACCAGCCGCCCGCCGATCTCGATCTCCCCGGCATCGGGCGTCTCGAAGCCGGCGATCAGGCGCAGCGTCGTCGTTTTGCCACAGCCGCTTGGCCCCAGCAGCGCCAAAAGCTGGCCCCGGCGTAACTCGAAACTCACCTGCCGCGCGGCCTCGACGCCGTTGAAGTGCTTGGAGACGGCGCGCAGGCACAGGCTCCACCCGGAAGCAGAGGCAGGGCCGGCGGCAGGGGGATCGGCGGGGGGCGTCATGGCGGCGGAGGGGATGGCGCCTGTCAGCTGGCGGGGCCTGACAGGGGCTGGCATGGCGAGGGTTCAGGAGGAGTGTGGGCCGTGTTCCTGGCTGAGAAAGAGGAACAGCCCCAGGGCGGAGATGAGCACCAGCACCAGGGCCGGGGCGGCGGCGCGGGCAAAGAAGGCCTCGGATGCGGCGGACCAGATGTCGGTGGCCAGGGTGCTGAAGCCGGTGGGCGCCAGCAAGAGGGTGGCGGGGAGTTCCTTGATGGCGGTCAGGAAGACCAGCGCCGCCCCGGCCAGCACGCCGGGCCGCAGCAGCGGCAAAGTCACCCGCCACCAGACCCTCGCCGGCGCCAGCCCCAGGCTGCGGGCGGCTTCTTCCAGACGGGGACTGGTTTGCAGCAGTGTGGCCCGTTGGGCGCCCAATGCCTGCGGCAGGAAGAGGATGACATAGGCGAAGACCAGCATCGGCAAGGTCTGGTAGAGGGCGGTGGCGTAGTTGGCGCCGAAAAAGACGAGGCTGAGGGCGACGACGATGCCTGGCAGACCATGCCCCACATAGGCCACGCGCTCGGCCAGCAGCGTCAGCCGGCCAGGGAAGCGCACGGACAGGTAGGCGAAGGGGAGGGCGGCGAGCGTGGCGGCCAGGGCCGCCAGCGCCGCGGCGGTCACGCTGTTCACGGCCTCGGGGCCGAGCGGGGCCAGCGACTGGCCCGAAACCAGGCCGCGCAGCAGCCAGATGGCGATGACGCCAACCGGCGCCGCCAGGGCGATGACGACGATGCCAGCGCAGAAGGCCAGCGCCGGCCATTTCCAGCGGCCCAGGGGGATGGGGCGAGCCTGGCGCCCGGCCCCGGCCCCCAGCCGGTAGTAGCGCGCCCGGTTTTGGGTGCGCTGCTCGGCTGCCAGCACCACCACCGTGATTCCCACCAGCAAGAGCGAGAGCAGAGCCGCCAGGCTGCGGTCGAAACTGCTCTGATAGGAGATGTAGATGGCGCGGGTGAAACTGCTGAAGCGCAACATCGATACGGCCCCGAAGTCGCTGAGCGTGTACAACGCCACCAACAGGGCGCCGGCGGCGATGGAAGGCCGCAGGCTGGGCAGCGTCACCTGCCAGAAGATGCGCTGGCGGCCTAGCCCCAGGCTGCGCGCCGCCTCTTCCAGGCTGGGGTCCGTCCGCAGCAGCCCGGCCCGCACCGTCAGCAGGAGGTAGGGGTAGGTGAAGAGGGTCAGGGCGTAGGCGGCGCCGGCAAAGCCGTAGATCTCGGGCAGACGCTCGACCCCGAACGGCGCCAGCCATTCTTGCAGCATCCCCCGCGGCCCCCAAAAGGCCACCAGGGCAAAGGCCCCCACATAGCTGGGGATGACGAGCGGCAGGCTGGCGAGGACGCTCCACATCTGGCGGCCCGGCAAGTCGGTGCGGACGGTGAGCCAGGCCAGCGGTACGCCGATGATGGCGGCGGCCAGGGTGACGACGGCGGCCAGGCCAATGCTGTTGGTCATGACCTGGACGGTGCGCGGGCGTAGCGCCGCGGCCAGGGTCTCGCTGCCGATGCCCGAAACCCGGATTAGCAGGTAGAGCAGGGGGAGTAACAGCAGCCCGGCGACCAGGATCGCCGCCACGATCAGGACGATCGGTGGTCGCCGGGGGGTGGATGCCCGTGTCCATCGCTCCGAAGTGGGCAGGGTGCGCGCGTCGGTGGTGTTCAAGTGCCGTGATCGAAGCGAATCGGGGAGAAGCGGTTCCGACTATTGCAGGGCGCCCACATCTTGCAGCAGCGCGAGCGTCGTCTGCAAGTCATCAAGGCGATTGAGATCGAGAGAGGGGCTTTGGATCTCGGCCAGAGGCTTGAGCACGGGGTTGGTCGCGATGCCGGGGCGCAAGGGGTATTCGTTGGTGGTGGTGGCGAAGTAGGTTTGGGCTTTCTCGCCGAGAAGGAAGGCAATGAATTGTTCGGCGACCTCGGGCTGCTTGCTGGTAGCGAGGATGCCTGCTCCCGCCACGTTGACCATGGCCCCGGCATCTCCGGCGGCCAGGAAATGGTTGGCGGCGGGGAAGGCATCGCCCTGTTCGGATTTGAATTGCAGCAGGTAGTAATGGTTGACAAATCCGGCTGCGATCTCGCCCTTGCCGACGGCCTCGACGATGGCCGTGTTGTTCGGGTATTCCTTGATCCCGTAGGCCATCATTGCTTCCAGCCATTCCCTGGCCCGGTCTTCGCCCTCGAGCAGGCGCAAGGCGGTGACGAAGGCCTGGAAACTGCCGTTGGTGGGCGCCCAGCCCAGTTTTCCTTTCCAGGCCGGGTCGGTGAAGCCCCAGATGTCTTGCGGCAGCTCGGATTCCTGCACCTCGTTTGTGTTGTAGACGACCACCCGCGCCCGGCCGCTGGCGCCCACCCAATCACCTTTGGCGCTGCGAAAGGCGGCGGGCACGGCTTCGAGCAGGTCATCGTCAAGGGCTTGCAGCCGGCCGGCGCTCGAAAGCGCACCCAACGCCCCTGCATCCTGGGCGAAAAAGATGTCGGCGGGGCTGTTGGGGCCTTCTTCCATGATTGTGGCCGCCATTTCGGCCGTCTCGCCATAGCGAACCTGGGTTTCGATGCCGGTTTCCTGCTCGAACATCTCGATCAACGGCCCGACCAGGTTTTCGCTGCGGCCAGAATAGATCACCAGGCTGCCGCCAGAAGGGACGAAGGTGGCGGCAGGCTCCGGGTCGGCCTCGGGGCTGGCGAAAGGCTCGGGATCGGCCTCGGCTGTGACGGCCGGTGCAGGGTCGGCCACGGCGGTGGGGGCGGTTTGGGGCGCGGGCGGCTGGCAGGCTGCCGCCGTCAGAATCAGAATGAGTGAGGCGAGGACGAAGGACAAACGGCGGAAGGGAGAAAACATGGAGTTACGGTGCTCCTTGTAAGGTGGTAGTTGCAGGGAGGGGGTGCGCCGGCGCTTTGGCCGCGCAGACCGCGCAGACGCCTTCGAAGCAGATGCAGGCATGGCGGATCTGTACGCTGTGCTGCGTCTGTAAGTCGGTGCGCACTTTGGCGATGAGGGGGGTGTCGAACTCGACCACGCGGCCACAGCCCAGACAGGTGAAGTGATAGTGCTCCACTGCTGTCGAAGGCTCGAAGTACTCCCGGCTGTGGTCACGAGCGAAGTAGCGCTGTTCGACCAGGCCGGCCTCTTTGAGCACGGTCAGGGTGCGGTAGACGGTGGAGAGGTTGATGTCCGGCATCTCTTGCCGGGCGCGCTCGTGCAGGGTCTCGGCATCTAGATGCCCTTCGCTGGCGTCCAGTAGCTTCAGGATCAGGCTGCGTTGAGCGGTGATGCGCTGGCCAGCGGCTCGCAGGCGTTGTTCGGGGGTGAGTGGCGTGGGGTGGTTCATAGGACGTGATCTGGTAAGAGAAGGGCGCTTTATGTTATCCTATGTGGGAACCATGGTGCTCCTCCTTGGTAGAAGCCGGGGGCATTCTCTGTCTTGGCGGATGGGAGTGCCTCCGGCTGCGTTTGGTGAGGCGGTGATGGGTTTGTTCTTGCAAGTCATTTGCAGGAACGGACGGCAGAATAGCATTCGCGTTTGTCGGGTGTCAAATCAGGTGCGCCGTTGTAGGCGGGTGTTGGGATGTGGATCGTGGCAGGGTTGTGCTAAACTGACGCTGTCATCGTTCATGATGATGACTGCCAAAGGAATGATGCTCAGACGTGAAGCGTGAAACGTGAAACGTGAAACGTGAAACGTGAGGCGTGAAACGTGAGGCGTGAAACGTGAAACGTGAAACGTGAAACGTGAAACGTGAGGCGTGAATAGCGCCGGCGTTTCTTTACGTTTTCGGCCTTGATTCCAGATCACCCTATCGGTCGCTATTTCTTTCGACGGAGACACCAGACATGGCCAAGCAAGCAATGTCGAACGTGGATGCAGCCTGGCTGCACATGGAAGACCCCACCAACTTGATGATGATCAACGGTTTCTTTCGCTTCGAGCAAGCGCCGGACTTTGCTCGCGTGCGGGCGACGTTGGAACAACGCTTGCTGCGTTTCCGCCGCTTTCGGCAGCGAGTCGCTGATTCGCGCTTGCCTCTGCGCCCGCCCGCCTGGGAAGATGACCCCAATTTCGATATCGATGCCCACCTGCATCGCATCGCCCTGCCCGCCCCTGGCGATGACGCCACCCTGACCGAGGTGGTGAACCATCTGGCCAGTTCGCCCCTCGATTTCAGCAAGCCCCTGTGGCAGTTCCACATGATCGAAGGCTATGAGGGCGGCTCGCTGCTCTTTTGCCGCCTCCACCATTGCATCGCCGACGGTATCGCCCTGATGCAGGTGATGCTTTCGCTGTGCGACGCCAACGCCGATGCCCCCTGGCCGAGCGCCGAAAGCGATGAGACGCACCGCCGGCGCGATTCGGCCTTGAGCGGTCTCATCCGCCCGGCCGCCAATGCCTTTGCCGTGGGCCGGAAAGTGACGGAAGGGGTGGTGAGCGAGGGGATGAGTATGTTGCGGAATCCCGCCCGGTTGCTCGATCGCACACGCGAGGCTGGCAGCTATGCCCAGTCGCTGGGCCGGCTGGTGGCTCTGCCTCCCGATCCGAAAACCTCGTTCAAAGGCCATCTGGGGGTGAGCAAGCACACGGCCTGGTCCGACCCGCTGCCGCTGGACGAGATCAAGCAGATGGGGCGGTCGATGGATGCCACGGTCAACGATGTGCTGATGACGCTGGTCAGTGGCGCCCTACGGCGTTATCTGATCAGCCGCGATGACAGGGTGGATGGTCTCGATATCCGGGCGATGGTGCCGGTGAACCTGCGTTCGCCCGAGGAAGCGATCAAGTTGGGCAATCACTTTGGGCTGGTGGTGATGGCGCTGCCCATCGGCATTGCCGAGCCATTGGAGCGGCTGGTGGTGGTCAAGAAGCGCATGGACGACCTGAAAAGCTCGCCCGAAGCGGTGGTGGGATTTGCGATTTTGCAGGCCATGGGGTTTGCCCCCACCGAAGTCGAGAGCATGGGCGTGCAGTTTTTTGCCTCGAAGGCGAGTTTGGTGCTGACGAATGTGCCGGGGCCGCGCCAGAAGCTCTATTTTGCTGGCAGCCGCATCGACGGGCTGATGTTCTGGGTGCCGCAGTCGGGGCGGATGGGGTTGGGCGTGAGCATCATCAGCTATGCCGGCGAGGTCGTCGTGGGGGTGATCACCGACGCCGGTCTGGCGTCGGATCCGGAGTCGATCGTCGAGGCGCTGCACACCGAATTCGAGGAGATGAAGGAGCTGATCGCCCAGGTGGAGGCGAATGCCTACCAGGGGGCGGTGCCCATCGCCGCCGCGGGCGAGCTGGGGTTGTGCAAGGCGACGACGCAGGCGGGGAAGCCGTGCAAGAATCGGGCCATGGCCGGCTCCGCCTATTGCCGCGTCCATGCCCGGCTGGTGGGTGATAGCGAGGATTTGCAACGCATGTAGGGGCGTGGTCTCCACGCCCTTACATCGGGCGTGGAATACATCGGGCGTGGAATACATCGGGCGTGGAATACATCGGGCGTGGAATACATCGGGCGTGGAGACCACGCCCCTACGACCGGGCGTGGAATACATCGGGCGTGGAATACATCGGGCGTGGAATACATTGGGCGTGGAGACATCGGGCGTGGAGACCACGCCCCTACGACCGGGCGTGGAATACATTGGGCGTGGAGACCACGCCCCTACGACCGGGCGTGGAATACATTGGGCGTGGAATACATCGGGCGTGGAGACCACGCCCCTACGACCGGGCGTGGAATACATTGGGCGTGGAGACATCGGGCGTGGAGACATCGGGCGTGGAAACCACGCCCCTACATCGGGCGTGGATACATCGGGCGTGGAGACCACGCCCCTACGACCGGGGGCGATCAGGGCGAGGGATGCACGGCCAGGTATTGGCCCAGGATCTGGCTGGCGGGGCCGGTGACTTCGAAACTCAGCCAGCCTTCCTGCGCGACCAAAGCATAGATCGCAGCCCCTTTCACATAGTCATCTTCTTGCAATTCAGCGTCGTACCAGGCAAGTTGCTCGACATAAAATCCTTCTTCGGTCGTCGTCACCTTGCCCTCGCCCCGCCAGAAGCCGCCGAAATCACGCCAGCCCAGCCCCGCCGGTCCCGGCCGGTTGCCCACCTGTCCATCCACCCCCAGCTCGGTGATGAGCAGGGGGACGGCAAGGCCAGCCGGCTGCAAGTATTGACGATAGACTTTGCGGTAGCGTAGGGTCAGCCAGCCGCTGTCGCCTTCGTCGGCGCCGGGCTGGTTTTGGTGCGGCCCACTGCCAAACCAGAGGTAGGGGGCCGAGTATTCGTGCAGGCCCAGGTAGCCGTCGTTTTCCTGGACGGACTGGAGGGCGGGGAAGAAGGCCGGCCACAGTTCCAGGGGCGGCTGGCCGGTGCTGAAGTTGCCCACGCATGAGCGCACGTCGTGGGCCGCCAGCAGCCGTGTGCGTTCGGCTTCGAAGCTGGCCAACGCTGCCATTTGGGTGGCGTCGATCGGGTTCGGTTCGTTGAACGATTCCCAGGCGTCGATGCTGGCCAGGCGGCGGGGTTCGCTGGCGATGGGGAGAAGCTGATCGACGAATTGGCGGGCGGCGGCAACGGGGTCCCAGGCGCCGAAGTCGGGGTTGGGGAGGGGGGTGAAGCGGGCGACGACGAGCGTTCTGGGTGAGGCGGCCTTGATTTCGGCGACGAAGTTGGGGTCGTATTCGAGCGTCTTGACCACAGCGACGTTGCCGGTGGCCAGCAGATCGAACAGGGCGGGGTCGTTGCGAGTGACAAAGAGGCCGAGTTTGGTGGGAGGGCCGGGCGGGAAGGGTGTGGCGGGTGGGGTGGGGGTGAAGGTGGGTTCCGCGGTCGGCAGGGGCGAGGCGGCCGTCGCCGTAGCGGTGGCAGCCGGCGTTGTCGGCGAGGCTGTTGCCGTGGGCGAGGGCGCGGGGGTGCGCGTTGGCGTCGGCGTGAGGTCGATCGCCCGGCGGCAAGCCTCCAACGTCAGCAAGGCAGCGCCGCCGACCAGGGTCTGCAGGAAGCGGCGGCGGCTGACCGCGCGGGTGGGAGGGTCAGGCGGCATGGCGTTCGGCCAGGGCGGCCGGCAAGGTGTGGGCCATGGGGATGATCGTAATCGAGGTGCGTCGCACTTGCAAAGTGCGACGCACCTGCCTGGCAGCCACAATTCGCCGGGGTCAAGCTGGGACTACCGGCATAACCATTCGTGCAAAGTGCGACGCACCTGCCTGGCAGCCACAATTGACATTTGCAGACCTGCCTCGTGTATAATGGCGTCCAATCATTTTCGGCGTCGTCATTCTGCCGGCTTGTACGCCCATCGCTGTGCTTGCGAACGGCAGAGCTATTTTCACCAGCCACATAGGAAAGCCTGTATGCTGATTGCCCGCGTCGTTGGATCGGCAGTTTCGACTATCAAAGATGATAAGCTGGTTGGGTTGAAGTTGCTGGTGGTGCGCGAGGCCACGCACACGAATGAGTTGGTGGGCAGGCCGTTCGTGGCGGTGGATGCGGTGGGGGCGGGGGTGGGAGAGTTGGTGCTCATCGCCCAGGGAAGTTCGGCCCGGCAAACGGCGCAGACCAAAGACAAGCCGGTGGATGCTGTGATCATGGGCATCCTCGATGAGTTGGAGGTCGGGGGGGAGTTGACGTTTCGGAAGGGTTGAATTGTGTTCCGTGTTGCGTGTTCCGTAGATGGTCGATGAAATGAGGATGGACTCTGGAAGGTAAGTGTTCACTTTAGAGGTGCGACGCACTTTGCAGGTGCGTCGCACCTGAACTGATTCCTGGAAGGAGGTGAGAACGCAAACAAAGCCAATTTCGTCCTGATGTTTCCTTTCACCACCGTTTCTTGCTCACACGTTCAAGGAGGAATGGTACGATGTCGTATCAAGGCAAGTCACGCGAAGAAATCATCAAGCAGGATGTTCGCGACCTGCACCGGATGGGCTACGCCCAGCAATTGTTCCGCGAAATGGGAGGTTTCTCCAATTTCGCCATCTCTTTCTCGATCATCTCGATTCTCACCGGCGCCATCCTGCTCTATAGCTACGGCTTGCAGTTCGCCGGGCCGATCATCAACACATACGGCTGGCCGCTGGTCAGCCTCATGGTCTTGTGCGTGGCGGCGTCGATGGCCGAGTTGGCGTCGGCCTATCCCACGGCGGGCGGGCTGTATTTCTGGGCGCACCGGCTGGGGGGCTACAAGTGGGCCTGGGTCACGGCCTGGCTGAACATGATCGGCCAGATCACGATCACCGCCGGCATCGATTACGCCGCCGCCATCTACATCGCCGGGGCCATCAACCGTCTCTTTGGAACCGCCTTACCCACCTCGCCCGGCTTTGGCATCGTCGCCATCATGGTGCTGATCATGATCCCGCAGGTGCTGATCAATATCTTCGGCATCAAGCTCACTGCCCGGCTCAACGATTTCAGTGTCTGGTGGCACATCGGCGGGGTGGTGATCATCGCCGCTCTGCTGACGTTTTTCGGCAAGCACTCGCAGCCACTGAGCTTCCTCTTCCAGGGGACGATCACCGTCAACCCCAACGATGTGGCTCACTCGTTCTTTATCGGCCCGAAAGAGATCCCATCGCTGATGATGAAGATCCCGGGCATGGGCTCGATCTATGCCGGGGCGGGTCTGGCCTTCGCGTTCGTACTCGGGTTGTTGCAAGCACAATGGACCTACACCGGTTATGACGCTTCGGCGCACGTGGCCGAAGAAACGGTCATGGCCCGGTTGAACAGCGCCTGGGGCGTCTTCCTCTCGGTGCTGGTCTCGGCCATCGTCGGCTATATCGTCTTGATGGTGCTCACAGCCCACATCCCCGATATCGCTGCCACCGTAGACGCCGCCAACGCACCGGCCGTGCTCTACATCGTCTACGAGAACCTGAGCACTTTCCTGGCCAACATCATCGCCATCATCATCGCCGTGGCGATGTGGCTGTGCGGCCTCTCCTCAATCACCAGCATGAGTCGGATGTGGTTCGCCTTCGCCCGCGACGGTGGCATGCCCGGCCACAAGCTGATCAGCCAGATCCATCCCACCTATCGCACGCCGATGTGGTCGATCATCATCACCTGCATCCTGGCCGTGCTGTTGACGATGGTGGCCTACCTCTACTCGGTGGTGGTGGCGATCAGCACCTCGGCCCTTTACCTGGCCTATGCCATCCCCACCTATCTCAACGTGCGCAACAAGCGAAAGAAGCAGGGCGAGTACACCACGCGGGAAACGGCGCCGTGGAATCTGGGCCGGTGGGGGCCGGTGATCAACTGGATCGCCATCATCTGGGTGATCATCATCACCATCCTCTTCTCCATCCCGCCCAACGAGTTGGCCGGCTGGGCCTTGCTGATCCTGCTGCTCTTCATGCTGCTGTATTGGCAACTCAGCGCCAAACACCATTTCACCGGCCCAACGTCATCCGACGAAGCGGCACTACGGCGGATCGAGCACGAGTTGGAAGAGATCGCCCACCACCACGAACAACACAGTTGACGGCAGTCATGGTATGATGAAGGACGCGGCCCGCCGCGTCCTTCATCCTTTCCCGTTTTCAGGAGCCTGTTATGACGAACATCCAGATGATCGCCCTCGGCATGATCGAAACCAGGGGGCTGGTCGGGGCCATCGAGGCCGCCGATGCCATGGTCAAAGCGGCCAATGTGCGTTTGATCGGCAAAGAGTATATCGGCGGCGGCTATGTCACCGTGATGGTGCGCGGCGATGTGGGCGCGGTGAAAGCGGCCACCGATGCCGGCGCCGCCGCCGCCCAGCGCGTGGGCGAGTTGGTCAGCGTCCATGTCATCCCCCGCCCGCACGGCGATGTGGAGACCATTCTCCCGCACGTGGAATAGTAGTGCGTGTTGCGTGTTGCGTGAATAACCTGCGAGCAGTTCAGGCGCTGCACGGAACACGGAACACGAAACACGGAACCAGCCCCGATGACGCGTTCCTCGCGCGACATGCTCAGCGTCGGCATCGACGTCGGCACCACCACCACCCAGATCGTTTTCTCGAACCTTAGCATCCAGGATACGGCCCGTTTGGGCCAGGCCCCGCGCATCCAGGTCAACGCCCGCGCCATCGTCTACCAAAGCCCCATCCACTTCACCCCGCTGATTTCGGCTGACGAGGTGGATGTGGAGCGGCTCTCGGCCCTGGTGCGCGGCGAATACCGGGCGGCCGGCGTGCAGCCCGGCCAGATCGAGACCGGCGCCGTCATCATCACCGGCGAGGCGGCCAGGGCGCGCAACGCCGATGCCATCCTGGCGGCGCTCTCCGGGCTGGCAGGCGAGTTCGTGGTCACGGTGGCCGGGCCGAATGTCGAGGCGCAGATCGCCGGCCGGGGGTCGGGCGCCGCCGCCTACTCGGTCGATCACTACACCCAGGTCACGAACATCGACATCGGCGGAGGCACGGCCAACGCCGCCATCTTCCGCCTGGGCGAGCATCTGTCCTCCTCGGCCATGGCCGTGGGCGGGCGGCAGATCGAGGTCGAGCGCAGCTCCGGCATCGTCCGCCACATCGCTCCGCCCGGCCGGCGCATCGTCGCAACCCTGAACCTGCCGCTGCGCGAGGGCGGACGCGCCGATCTGGAAGCGTTGCGCCGCTTTTGCGAGGCGATGGCTGATCTGATCGCCGATCTGGCCACCGGGCGCGAGACCGAGTTAGGGCGAAATGTGCAACTGACGCCGCCCTTGCGTGGGGCCGAAGCCTCCAGCGTCGTCTTTTTCTCCGGCGGCATCGGCGCCTATTTCTACGATCCGGTTGAGATCACGAGCCTGAGCGAGGTTGCCATCCACGACGATGTCGGCCCGCTGCTGGCCCAAAGCCTGCGACTGAACCGGCGCTTGCAGCAATTGGCCGTCCGCCGCCCGCCCCAGACCCTGCGCGCCACCGTCCTCGGCGCCGCCAGCCAGACCGTCACCCTCAGCGGCAGCACGATCTGGGCCGAGCAGGAACTGCTGCCGTTGCGCAACCTGCCGGTGGTGCGCCCGCACCTGACCGAGGCCGACCTCAAGCCCGACCGCCTGGCCGAAAGCATCCGCTATGCTGTGCGAAGGTGGGATGTGGACCCCAGCCAGGGCAAGGTGGCGATTGCGCTCGACCTGCCCGTGCATCTGGACTACACCCTCTTGCAGGCGATTGCCGGCGGCGTCATCACCTATGCCGCCACCGACCTGCATCCCGGCCAGCCGATGGTGCTGATCATAGAGCGCGATTATGCCCAGTCGCTCGGCCAGACGATCAAGGCCCTGCGCCCCGACCTGCCCCTGCTGGCCATCGACCAGGTAGGCCTGGGCGAGGGTGATTTCATCGACATCGGCCTGCCCATGCTGGATGGGCGAGTCGTGCCGCTGTCGGTAAAGACGTTGATTTTTTATCGGTAAGTGTTGGTTATTCGTTATTGGTTATTGGTTATTGACGGCTTCAATAACCAATAACTGATAACCAATAACTGATAACCAATAACCAGGAGAGAACACGCATGCTCCTACGCACCAAACTATTCGGCAAAAGCTACGAATTCGGCAGCATCAAAGAACTGCTGGCCAAGGCCAACGAGGAGAAGTCGGGCGACCGCCAGGCCGGGATCGCCGCCGGCAGTGTGGCCGAGCGCATGGCCGCCAAGCATGTGCTGGCCGAGGTCACGCTGGAGGTCTTGCGCCAGAATCCGGCGGCGCCGTATGACGAGGACGAAGTCACGCGGGTCATCGATGACGCCGTCAACAGCACGATCTACAACGAGATCAAGGGCTGGACGGTGGGTGGGTTCCGCGAGTGGCTGCTGTCCGATACCACCTCTGGCGAGATGATCCGCCGGGTTAGCAACGGCCTGACCTCGGAAATGGTGGCGGCTGTGACCAAGCTGATGTCGAACCTGGACTTGATGCTGGCGGCCAGCAAGATTCGGGTGCAGGCGCATTGCAACAACACCATCGGGCTGCCCGGCACGCTGGCCTCGCGCAACCAGCCCAATCACCCCACGGATGCGGTCGAGGGCATCCGGGCGACGATCTACGAGGGCCTCAGTTTTGGGTCGGGCGACAGCGTCATCGGCATCAACCCGGTCGATGACACCCTGGGCAGTGTGATGCGGCTGCTGGACATGACCTATGAAGTGATCCAGAAGTGGGAAGTGCCGACGCAGAACTGCCTGCTGGCGCATGTGACCACGCAGATGGAGGCGCTGCGCCGCGGCTCGCCGGTAGGGCTGGTGTTCCAAAGCATCGCCGGGTCGCAGTTGGGCAACGAGGCTTTTGGCGTCAGCGTGGGGATGTTGGACGAAGCCTACGATCTGGCGAAGAAATACTGTTTCACGGCCGGGCCGAACTATATGTATTTCGAGACCGGGCAGGGGTCGGAGCTGTCGGCGGACGCGCATCATGGCGCCGACCAGTTGGTGATGGAGGCGCGATGCTATGGCCTGGCCAAACGCTACCAGCCCTTCCAGGTGAACACCGTCGTCGGCTTCATCGGCCCCGAATACCTCTACGACGCCGTGCAGATCACCCGCGCCGGGCTGGAAGACCATTTCATGGGCAAGCTGACCGGCATCCCCATGGGCTGCGACGCCTGCTACACCAACCATGCCCGCGCCACCCAGAATGACATCGAGAACCTGGCCGTACTGCTGGCGGCGGCTGGCTGCAACTACTTTATGGGTGTGCCGATGGGCGATGATGTCATGCTCAGCTATCAGTGCACCAGTTTTCACGATGCGCCCAGCCTGCGGCAGTTGCTCAACCTGCGCCCCCTGCCCGAATTCGAATGCTGGATGGAGGGGCTGGGGTTGATGAAAAATGGCCGCTTGACCGAGAAAGCCGGTGATGCATCGTTTTTCTTGCAACGATAGTTTTGATCTCTCACGAATGACACGAATGGGCGAATTTTCACGAATTTTTGTCTTTTTGTTCTGTAATTGAACACAAAGACACGAAGTTCACGAAGGAAACACAAAGTCTTCAAAGGTGTCTTATCACGAATGACACGAATGGACGAATTTCACGAATTATTCGTTTTTGTTAATCGATAATTGAACACAAAGACACAAAGTTTTCAATGAAGAACATTCGTACCATTCGTATATTCGTGTAATTCGTGAGAGATCATCCTGACCGAGGAGGAAAGAGTGGAACAAGCTAAGATCGACGCCATTGTGCAGGCCGTGCTGGCCGAGCTAGGACAGAAGGGGGGGAGCGCCGCCCCGACGATTGCCGCGCCCCCGGCCATTTCCGCACCCTTGGCGGCTGCGGCGGGCGGGCTCGTCATCGACCTGCCCGACCCCACCCGCCCCGAAGCCCGCCGCGCCATCGGCGTCGAGCATCCCTGCAACCCCGACGGGCTGCGCAACCTGGCCGCCACCACCACCGCCCGCCTGGCCGTTGGACGCGCCGGCCCCCGCCCCAAAACCCGCACCCTGCTTCTGTTCCAGTCCGACCACGGCGTCACCCAGGATGCCATTTACGGCGAGGTGAGCGAGGCCGCCAAACAGAAGTTCAATCTCTTCACCGTGCAAACCCAGGTGGCGGACCGCGGCCAGTATCTTTTGCGCCCCGACCTGGGCCGCCGCCTCTCGGACGAGGCCAAGAAGCTGGTCGCCGACCGCTGCGCCAAGAAACCGCAGGTGCAGATCGTGGTCGGCGACGGCCTCAGCGCCGCCGCCATCGACAACAACCTGCCGCAGATCTTCCCGGTCATCGAGCAGGGTCTGAAGGCGGCCGGGATCAGCATGGGCACGCCGTTTTTCATCCGCTTTGCCCGCGTGGGCGTGATCAACGATGTCAACGAGATCATCGGCGCCGACATGGTGCTGCTGCTGATCGGCGAGCGACCTGGCCTGGGCGTGGCCGACGCCATGAGCGCCTATATGGGCTGGCGGCCGGCCGCAGGCAAGACCGACGCCAACCGCGATGTCATCTGCATGATCACCAACGCCGGCGGCACCAACCCGCTCGAAGGCGGCGCCTACGTGGTCGAACTGATCAAAAAGACGCTCAAATTCCAGGCCAGCGGCGTGGAATTGAAGTTGAAGACGAGCGGAGGCGGGTGAACATCTCGCCCGGCTTCCTCTACAACATCGGCGAAATCGTCTCTAAATCGCCCCTCACCCGCTGATCGCGGCGAAAAATCGCATCGCAGCGACAACGGAACACGCAACACGCAAAACGAAGGACACACCCCATGGGCATCCTCGACCCCATCAAACCCACCATCCTCGCCGCCCGGCTCATCCCCAACATCCACCCCGACTTCGCCGCCAAGATCGGGCTGCGGCCCGACCAGCGCAGCCTGGCCCTGATCACCTGCGACATCGACGACTCGCTCTACGTCTCGCTGGATGAGGCGACCAAGAAAGCCGAGGTCGAGGTGGTCTACGCCCACAGCTTCTACGCCGGCTCGGCCCACGCCTCCGGCCCGCTTTCGGGTGAGATCATCGGCATGTTGGCCGGCCCGACCCCCGCCGAAACCCGCGCCGGGTTGGACGCCTGCGTGGCCTACGCCCAGGAATCGGCCTGGTTCTACGCGGCCAACGAGGAAGGCACCCTCGCCTTCTTCCCCCACACCATCTCGCGCTCCGGCTCCTACTTGAGCAAGGCCGCCGAGGTGCCCGAAGGCACGGCCCTGTCCTATCTGATCGCCCCACCGATCGAGGCCACCTACGCCATCGACGCCGCGCTCAAGGCGGCCGAGGTGGAGATGCGGGTCTGGTGGCAGCCGCCGTCCGAGACCAACTTCTCCGGCGCGCTGCTTTCTGGCACCCAAAGCGCCTGCCGCGCCGCCTGCCAGGCCTTCCAGGACGCAGTGTTGGATGTGGCGAGATTTCCACACAAATATACGTGAGGCGTGAAACGTGAGGCGTGATGCGTGAGGAAGAGCGCCCGGTACGTTGAGCCATGAGAGAATGAAGCAACTTCGTGTTTACTTTGTGATCTTCGTGCCTTTGTGTTGAAAACGGTTATGACAGCAAATTTCACGTTTCACGTTTCACGTTCCAGGCTATGGAGAGAAGCTAATGCCTGAGGATTACGATCTCGACCTCAAATCGATCCAGGAAGCCCGGCGGCTGCTGATCTCGTGCCGCGAGGCGCAGCGGCAGTTCGCCTTTGCCTCGCAAGAGACGGTGGATCGTATCTGCAAAGCCATGGCCGAGGCCGCCTTCGGCGCCGCGGCGCGCCTGGGGCAACTGGCCAGCGAGGAAACGGGCTATGGCGTGGCGGCACACAAGCGGGTGAAGAACGAGTTCGCCAGCCGCAATGTCTGGGAGTCGATCAAGGACATCAAGACGGTGGGGGTGATCGGCCGGGACGAGCGCCGCAAGGTGGTGGACATCGCCTGGCCGGTGGGGGTCATCGCCGCCCTGACGCCCTCCACCAACCCGACCTCGACCGCTATCTTCAAGATCCTCATCGCCGTCAAGGGCCGCAACGGCATCATCATCGGCCCACATCCCTCGGCCAAAGCGTGCAGCGTGGAGACGGCGCGGGTGATGGCCGAGGCGGGCGAGGCGGCGGGGATGCCGAAGGGATTGGTCGGCTGTATGTCGCACGTGACCCTGCAAGGCTCGCAGGAACTGATCAGCCATTGGGCGACCTCGCTCATTCTGGCCACAGGCGGGCCGGGCATGGTCAAGGCCGCGCACAGCGTCGGCAAACCGGCCATCGGCGTCGGGCCGGGCAATGTGCCGGCCTATGTGGACCGCAGCGCCGACGTCAAGAAAGCCGCCTGGGACATCGTCAACAGCAAAGCGTTCGATTCATCAGTCATCTGTGCCACCGAGCAGGCCGTGGTGGCCGATAAGCCCATCGCCGCCGAACTGCGGGCCGAAATGGTCAAGAACGGCGCCTATTGGCTCAACGCAGAGCAAAAAGCAGCCATCGAACGCACGCTCTTCGGCCCCGACGGCGGCATCAACGCCCGCAGCGTGGGCAAGACGCCGCAGCAACTCGCCCGCATGGCCGGGATCAGCGTGCCCAAGAGCGCCCGCATCCTGGTCGCCGACCTCGACGCCGTGGGCAAAGAACAGCCCCTGAGCCGAGAAAAGCTGACGACGGTGCTGGGTTTCTATGTCGAGGACGGCTGGCGCGCCGGTTGCGAACGCTGCATCCAACTGATCAAGTTCGGCGGGGATGGTCACACGCTGGTTATCCACGCCCGCGATGAGGAGGTCATCCTGGCTTTCGGGCTGGAGAAGCCTGTCTTTCGCATCGTCGTCAACACCTGGGGCACGATGGGCGCCATCGGCGCCACCACCGGCGTCATGCCGTCGATGACGCTGGCCCCTGGCGGCGTTGGCGGCGCCGTCGTCAGCGACAACATCACCGTCCATCACACGTTCAACATCAAGCGGCTGGCCTACGAGATCGGCCGCCCGCCCGACCTGGCCCTGACTCTGGCCCCGGATGTCGAAGGCGCCGCGGCTGCTGTGGTTCCCCCGACCGCTCCTGCCCCGGCAGCCTCGCTCGATTCCGACGCCATCGAGACAATCGTGCGTCGCGTGCTGGCTGAAATCGGACGCCGGTAGTAGAATCTGGAGACCAGCCAAGATGCCAGTCAAAGACAAGTTCCATGACGCAGTTAGGACCGCGTTGGAACGCGAGGGTTGGACTATCACTGCCGATCCTCTCTATCTCGAGTTCGGTGGCGTCGAGATGTTCGTGGATTTGGCGGCAGAGAAGGTAATCGCAGCCGAAAAGCAGGGTCTCAAGATCGCTGTCGAGGTCAAGAGTTTTGCTGCCCCTTCGATCATTTCCGAGTTCCACACTGCTCTTGGTCAATTCATCAATTATCGCACAGCTCTCTAAGTACAGGAACCTCAGCGCCAGCTTTTCCTGGCCACCCCTGAAGATACCTATTGGGGATTCTTTACCCTTCCATTTGTGCAGATGGTTATCATGCAGCAGAAATTGAAGCTGATCGTATATGACATCGAAAAGGAGGTCATTGCGAAATGGTTAATGTAGATGACTACCCTAAATATGTTGAAGAGATAATTCGTCGTTATGGTCAATATAAACCTATTTACGGCGATATCGAAGTACAGACCATCATTGATCGCGAGAATAAGCACTATCAGCTCGTCAATGTAGGTTGGAACAAGAATCAACGAGTGCGTGGCTGCGTACTCCATATCGATATCAAGGAAAATCGGATCTGGATACAGCATGATGGCACCGAAGATGGCGTCGCCAACGAATTGGTCGCAATGGGAATTCCGAAACAAGATATTGTCTTGGCATTTCATGCACCCTTCAAGCGGCAGTACACCGATTTTGGCGTGAATTAGGCCGACAAAATGACCACCCAACGCTGCAAAGCCCTCACCCAGAACGGCCTCCGTTGCCGCAACCCCGCCCTCGATGATTCCGACTATTGTCGCCGGCACCAGGGCTGGACACCCGCGACCGCAGCCAGCGCCCCGCCTGAGTCGCCCACCCCGCCCGCGCCCTCTCCCGCACTCCCTGCCCCCGCCCTCCCACCCCGCGCAGAACCAGCCCCACCGCCGCCTGCGCTTCCACCATCCGTTCTCATTCCCAACGAGGTTCCCAAGATGGCAGATATTCAGATGATCGCCCTCGGTATGATCGAAACCAGAGGCCTGGTCGGCGCTATCGAAGCCGCCGACGCCATGGTCAAGGCCGCCAATGTCCGCTTGATCGGCAAAGAAATGATCGGCGGCGGCTATGTCACCGTCATGGTGCGCGGGGATGTCGGCGCGGTGAAAGCCGCAACCGACGCCGGCGCCGCCGCCGCCCAACGTGTGGGCGAATTGGTCAGCGTCCACGTCATCCCGCGCCCGCATGGTGATGTGGAGACGATCTTGCCCCGCGCAGGCGCTTGAGGCGTGAAACGTGAGGCGTGAAACGTGAAGATGGGCCGCCGTGTGTTGGCGCATCACGCATCACGTTTCACGATCCACCAACCAGCAACGAGACCCCGCTCCAGGAATCAGCCATGAATCGCCGCCTGTTCAGCGTCAATACCATCGAGCAGTTGGCCGTCGAGGGCCAGAAACGGCTGGTGCTATCGCGGGCCGACATCGTCACGCCCGCGGCCCGCGACCGCGCTCACGAGCTGGGCATCGAACTGATCGAGGGCGACGGCCAACCGAGCGGCGTCCCCCTGTGGAGCGGGGCCGGCCAGGATTTGAGCCACCGCCCGCTGATCGGCCGCCGGCCGGAGGCATCCTCCGCTGCGCCGCCTGCTGCGCCCCCACCTTCCCCGCCTTCACCGCCGGCGCCGCGCGCTCCCGAACCGGGGGGCGGGGCCATCGAAGACCGGGTGCGCGAGATCGTGGCGCGGGTGTTGGCGCAGGGGGGAGCGACTGAAGTCGCTACTACGAGGGGGGAGGGACGCGGGGTGGTGCATGTCGATGGCCGGGCGGTGACGATGCCGCCGTTCCCATTCGAGATCCGGCGGCCGGAGATGGATGTGCGCCTGCAAGATGTGATCACGCACGAGCAGGGGGCGCCGATGACGGCCGGGTTCATGAGTCTGCACAAGGGCAGCTTTCCCTGGACGCTGGACTACGACGAGATCGAGTATGTGATCGAGGGCGAGTTGCACATCACTACCGCCCAGGGACTGACGGTGGGGCGGCCGGGCGATGTGATCTATGTCCCCAAAGGCACGAGCATCACCTTTGGCACGCCCAGTTGGGCGAAGTTCTTGTACGTGACCTATCCGGCGCAATGGGCAGCGTAGAAATGCAAGACATGGAGACTCTTCGCTGGCTGTCCGAGGCAACGGTCTTTGTTGCTCGACCCGCTCAGAGTGACACGATGGTGGGGTTTTCTCAATGACCGTCGTTACCGAGGCCGATTTGCGCAACCGCATCCGCCGGCCGCAGTGCGGGGATTCGATCACCGTGGCGGCGGGGACGCGCTTTTCGCCCGCGGCCACCGATTACATCCGGCAGTGGCAGCTGCGCGTAGTGTATGAGGGCGGCGAGGGGGCGCAGATGGACGGCCGGGCGACGGCGGAGGCTGCGATCAAGCCGGAGTGGGACAAGCCGGGCAGCTTTCCGGTGGCGCTGGCGGGCGAACTCCCCCGCTGCACGACCTGCGGGATGCCGGTGACGGGCAAGCCGGAGCACCTGACGCAGGTGGACGCCGGACACTACGCGCCCAAGAATTCGCCGCGCATCCGCTTTCGGGGCAAGCTCGACACCCTCCAGGGCCTCTGCCTGCTGGCGGCGGCTCGCGCCCGCACCTTCAACCTGCCGCAGATGGCCGACCATCTCGATACGCTGGCCGCCTATTGCCGGGAGATGCTCAGCGCCGAATACAACGGCCGGGCGGCGGCGCCTATTGCCCTGGCCGGATTGGACGAGGCCGCCCTGCGCAAGGCCACGCACGACCCCAGGCAGTTCGTCGGCATCGACCATATCGTGCCTGGCTCGGATGACCACGAGATGCTGCACTGGCTCAACTATCTGCGCTGTCAGGCGCGCGAGGCCGAGCTGGTCGCGCTCGACGCCCTGGCTCCGTACCCTGGCGTCATGGTCGGGCACCCCAGCCTGGCCACAGCCGTCAACCGGCTGAGCAGCGCCATCTATTATCTGGAACTGCTGTTCCGGGCGGGCAAGCTGACCTGGAGGATGGCGGGCGCATGAATCCCGATCTCGAAGCCCTCCTGAGCGCGGCCGACGGGGCCATCCACCGGCGGTCGGCCAACGGCTACCACGGGCCGGTGCACGTCGGCGTCGATCTCGGCACGGCCTACACCGTCGTTTTCGTGCTCGACCAGCACATGCAGCCGCTGGCGGGGGCCTATCAATTTGCCGAGGTCGTGCGCGATGGCCTGGTGGTGGATTTCGCCGGGGCCATCGCCTTGCTGCGGGCGCTCAAAGGCCAGGTCGAGGGCCGGCTCGGTTTCGAGCTACGGTCGGCGGCCACAGCCTACCCGCCCGGCGTCCCCCTGGTCGAGGTGCGGGCCACGCGCTATGTGCTGGAAGCGGCCGGCCTGGAGTGCACCGCCCTCGTCGATGAACCGACCGCGGCCAATGCCGTCCTGCGGGTGCAGAACGGCGCCGTCGTCGATATTGGCGGCGGCACCACCGGCGTCGCCATCGTCAAGGATGGCGAGGTGGTCTACACCGCCGATGAAGCCACCGGCGGCACGCATTTCACCCTGGTCATCGCCGGCGCCCACCGCATCCCTTTCGAGGAGGCGGAGGTGATGAAGACCGACCTCAACGAGCAGCGCCGGCTGTTCCCCATCGTCCGCCCGGTGATGGAGAAGGTCGGGACCATCGTCGCCCGTCACATCCAGCCGTTCGATGTGGATACAATCTATCTCGTCGGCGGCACCAGCGCCTTTCTGGGCCTGGCCGATGTGGTTGGCGGCATCACCAACACGCGTACTTTCGTCCCCAGCAACCCGCTTTTCGTCACACCGCTGGGCATTGCCATGCACAACTGAGAGCTTCCTATGGCCGACAATTTCGAACTCCGAGCTTATTGCTATCTCGACCGTATGCAACCCCAATACGCCGCTTTCGTGGGCACCATCACCCAGGGCGACCTGCCGGTGGAGGGCATGGCCAGCCTGTATGTGGAGATGGCGCCCGGAAACTGGGTCTTCCGCGTCGTCGATATTGCCGTCAAGGCCACCGATGTGCGGCCCGGCGCCCAGATCGTCGAGCGCGAGTTCGGCATGTTCGAGATCCACTCGCACTCGCAGGCGGATGTGTTGCAGGCGGGCGAGGTGGTGTTGCAGCAGTTGGGGCTGCGCCCCGAGGATCGCAAAAAGCCGGAGATCGCCTCGCTGCAAGTGATCACCCGCGTCAGTCCTTATCAGGCGCAGCTTCTCAACCGCTTTACGCGCGGGATGATGCTGGTGCCCAGCCAGACGATGCTGGTGCTGGAGTGCGCTCCGGCGGCCTATATCAATCTGGCGGCCAACGAGGCCGAAAAGGCCGCGCCGGTGAATCTGATGCACATCAGCTCGGTGGGGCGCTTTGGGCGTTTGTGGATGGCGGGCAGCGAGTCCGACATCCTGGCCGCCCGCGACGCCGCCGTGAACGCCCTTCAGAGCCTCGAAGGCGTGTGAAAGAGATGAACACAAAGGCTCGAAGGACACAAAGATCACACAAAGAACACACAAGAAACACGGCTTCGTGTTCCCTTTGTGATCTTCGTGTCTTGGTGTTAGCCGTGTTTTCAGGATTTGGAGGAAGCAGATGGCACGACGCTTTTTGACAGTGCGAGATTTGGAGGAGATGGCCGGTCGCGGGGTCACCCGCGTCGAGATCGACGACAACACGACCGTGACCGACGCCGGCCGGGATCGGGCGCGGGCGCTGGGCATCGCCCTGGCGCCGGTGGCTAAGGCCGCGCCGCCGACCCCGCCCGCCTTCGCCGACCCGCTCCACGCCAGGGTGCGGGCGGCCGTCATCGCCCACCTGGGCGGGACGCCGGAGAACCTGGACGCCATTATCACCCACGTGCTGGCGGGGATGAAGAGCGGCGGCTGAGGCGATCATGGTTCTGGGACGCATCATCGGCACGGCAGTGGCCACCCGCAAGTACGAGGGGCTGGAGGGGGCCAAGCTGCTGCTCGTGCAGGAGCTGACCAAGGAGTTGCAGCCGCGCGGGCGTCCGGCGGTGGCGGTGGACATCGCGCAGGCCGGGGTGGGCGACCTGGTGTTCATGGCCCGCAAGCGCGAGGCGGCCGTGGCCTACCCTGTCCCCGATATGCCGCTCGACCTGACCGTGGTCGGCGTCGTCGATACGGTCGATCTGGCTGGGCCTTTCGATTTGGAATTGCCGTTTGGTTATGCACAGTTTTGATCCGCGAAGGACGCGAAGGGACGCGAAGAAAACAAAGAAATTGGCATTCGGTTATTCATGATTTTGATCCGCGAAGGACGCGAAGGGACGCGAAGAAAACAAAGAAATTGGCATTCGGTTATTCATGATTTTGATCCGCGAAGGACGCGAAGGGACGCGAAGAAAACAAAGAAATTGGCATTCGGTTA
>JAIBAP010000025.1 GCA_019695115.1 Caldilineales bacterium
ATCGCCGTCGTAAACGGCATCCCTGACCTCATTCCTCATCCTTTTCTATCGCTTTTGTAAGGTTCAGAACCGCAATACCGAAATCGCGGCGCTTCAACTCGTCACCGAGTTACCGGAAACTAAAGTATTAGTTATTAGTTATTAGTTACCAGTTACCAGTTACGACCTGCCACCTGCGACCTGCAACCTTCCTCCAAACGTGAGAGATTCCACAAACAGGGTGCATGGTACAAGAAGGCCGGGCTTTGGTCAACCTTGTGGTATCATCCGGCCATGAACGCCACGACACTCTCCACCATCCAAGCCATGTTGCAGCGCCAGAACCTGGACGGCTGGCTGCTCTATTGTTTTCGCGACCTCAACCCCATCGCCAAACGGCTGGCCCCACTGCCGCCGCTCGGCCTGCTCAGCCGGCGCTGGGCCTACTGGATCCCGGCCGCCGGCGAACCGGCCTGGCTGGTGCACGCCATCGAGCGCGGGGGGTTTGCCCAACGCCCGGAGCGGGTCGAATCCTATAGCTCGTGGGCATCATTCGAGGCGGCCCTGCTGCGGCTGACCGGCGGCCCCAAGCGCATCGCCTGCGAATACAGCCCCCGCTGCGGCATCCCCTATGCTTCGTATCTCGATGCCGGCACGGCCGAGCACCTGCGCGACCTCGGTTTCGAGCTGCACGCCTCCGCCGACCTCATCCAGGCCGTCCTGGCGACCTGGACGCCCCTCCAACTGGCCAGCCACCGCCGCGCCGCCGCCGCCTGCCTGGCCGCTAAAGACGCCGCCTTCGCCTTCATCGCCCGGCGGCTGGCCGACGGCGCGGCTGTGACCGAAGTCGAGGCGCAACAGGTGATCCTGGATCACTTCGCCGCCGCTGGCATCGACCCCGACCATCCCCCCATCGTCGCCGTCAATGCCCACGCCGGCAACCCGCACTACGCGCCCGACCCCGAACACCCCACCCCCATCCACAGCGGCGATCTGATCCTGATCGATCTGTGGGGTCGCGTGGCCGGCGACCCGGAGGCCGTCTTCGCCGACATCACCTGGATGGGTTTTGCCGGGCCGCAGCCGCCGGCCGAGATGCAGCGCGTCTTCGATGTCGTCGCCCGCGCCCGCGATGCCGGTGTGCAGCTGGTGCAGGAGCGGGTCGCGGCCGGGGCTCGGCTCTGCGGCTGGGAGGTGGACGATGCCGTGCGCGGGGTCATCGCCCAGGCCGGGTATGCCGACTACTTCATCCATCGCAGCGGCCACAGCCTGGATACCGCCATCCATGGCTCTGGCGTCAACATCGACAACCTGGAGATGCGCGACACCCGCGCCCTGATCCCGCACATCGGCTTCACCATCGAACCGGGCGTCTATCTGCCCGACTTCGGCGTGCGGCTTGAGATCAACCTGTATATCCACCCCGACCGCGCCGAAGTGACGACCCTGCCCCTGCAAACCGCCTTCATCACCATGGCTGTTTGATCCGCGAAGAACGCGAAGGGCGCGAAGGATTGGCTTGAGTTGATCCGCGAAGAACGCGAAGGGCGCGAAGGATTGGCTTGAGTTGATCCGCGAAGGACGCGAAGGGCGCGAAGGATTGGATTGCCCCCCACCACGGAACACGGAACACGGAACACGGAACACCCACTCCCCTCCTCCCCCCCACCGCCCTCGATCTCATAGTCCAATTACTATGCGAAAAGCGGCTGGCCGTCTTCCCCACCGAGACGGTCTACGGTATTGGCTGTCTGGCCGAGGACGAAAGCGCGGTCGCTGACCTGTACGCGGCCAAGGGACGGGACTTCCGGGCGGCGCTGCCGGTGATGGTGGCCTCGACCGCCCAGATCGAGCAGGTCGCCCGGCCGCTGCCCGGCCTCGATCGGCTGGCGGAGCGTTTCTGGCCCGGCCCGCTGACCATCGTCCTCCCCAAACAGCCGTGGCTGCCGCTGTTGGTCACGGCTGGCGGCGATACGGTGGGCGTGCGCATCCCCGACCATCCCCTCGCCCTGGCCATCTTGCAGCGGGTTGGCCGACCGCTGGCGGTTTCCAGCGCCAACCTTTCGGGGCAGCCGCCCGCCCGCACTGCCGCCCAGGCCCTGGCCCAGTTGGATGGCCGGGTGGACGTGATCCTGGACGGGGGTGAAGCGCCGGGCGGGCAGGCGTCCACCGTTTTCGATCTCACGACCAACCCACCCCGCATCTTGCGCCAGGGGCCTGTGTCGGCGGGCGAGATCGGGGATTGCCTGGGAGTAGCTTTGGTCTAGAGCAGCCCCAACTGCTGCGCTCGCACCGCCGCCTGGGTGCGGTCGCGAGCGCCGATCTTGCCCAGGATGTTGGTGACATAGTTCTTGACCGTGCCCTCGGCCAGGAACAGGCGCTCGGCGATCTCGCGGTTGCTCAACCCTCTGGCCACCAGCAGCAACACCTCTCGCTCGCGCTCGGAAAGCGGCTCCAGCAGATGGTCGGCAGCCGAACGTCCGGGCGGGGCCAGGCGGGCGAACTCGGCCACCACTTTGCGCGTGACCGAAGGATCGATCAGCGCCCCGCCGGCGGCAACGGTGCGGATGGCATGGGCCAGTTCCTCGCCCGACACGGCCTTGAGCAGGTAGCCCTGCGCGCCGGCCCGCAAGCCCTCGAACACATATTCGTCATCGTCGAAGGTGGTCAGGATGATGACGCGAGCGTTGGGCCAGCGCTCGCGCAGGCGTCGCGTGGCTTCGACGCCGTCCATCACCGGCATACGGACGTCCATCAACACGACATCGGGCTGCTGCGTCTCGTAGGCGGCCAGTGCAGCCTGGCCATCGCCGGCCTCGCCGATCACGGCAAAGCCATCCTCGAATTCCAGTAGCGTGCGCAGTCCCTCGCGCATCAAGCGTTGATCATCGACAAGGAGGAGACGGATGGGGGGCATGGGGAGAGTCGCAGGTCGCAGGTGGCAGGTGGCGAGTGGCAGGTCGCAGGTGGCGGGTGGCGGGTTAGCCGTTGACTGTTGATTGTTGATTGTTGATTGTTGATTGTCTCCTCATCTCCCCGCCTCCGCCAAATGGCGCCGAAAACGTGGCTTGCACACCGCCGCCGGGCCGGGGAGCAAGCTCGAAGCCGCCGCTCAGTTGTGCCGCCCGCTCGCGCAGCCCGCGCAGCCCGAACCCGGACGACTCGGCGGCGGTGGGCAGGCCGGCGCCATTGTCCTCGACCCGGAGAAACACCAGGCCGTCCTGCTGCCACAGCCGCACCCAGGCCTGGCGGGCGTCGGCATGGCGCTGGACATTGGTCAGCAATTCCTGGGCGGCGCGGAAGAAAGCCAGACGGTGCGAAGCGGGCAGGTCGGGCAAGTCGGCGGGCAGGTCGAGCGCCACCGCGATCCCCGTTGCCTGACCGAAATGGGTCACAAGACGCTGCAACGCCTGATCGAGACCGAGATCGGCCTCCAACGGCGCCCGCAGCGCCGCCACCGTCTGCCGCAGCTCGGCCAGGGCCTCGTTCACCTGCTCGCGCACCGTGCCCACCACCGCCGTCGCCCGTTCGGGGTCGCGGGCGATCAGCCGTTGCGCTGCCTCCAACTGCACCGCCGCCACCGTCAGCCGATGGCCCAGGGTATCGTGCATCTCTCGCGCCAGCCGGTTCCGCTCCTCCATGATCGTCAGTTCCTCGACCTGGGCGGCGTAGTCGTGCAAGCGGCGGTTGGCGGCCTCCAACTCCTCTTGGGCGGCCTCGGCGGCGGCCGTGTTGGCGGCGAAGGCGGCGAAGAAATAGTAGCCGCCGGCATAAACCACCGCCAGCGCCAGGGCGAAGGCGCTGTTCTCGGTCGTGAACAGGATCAGAGCAGCGGTGAGGATGGCAAAGCCGGCGATATACAGCCGCCAGATGCGGGGGCCGAACAACGACGGCGCTTCGGCGCTGAGCACGAAGAAAAGCACCGGATAGAGGCCAAAAGACGGCGCCAACCAGATGAGCAGGGCAATGATGGCGGCGCGGGCGGTCATGAACAGATGGCGCAGCCACAGTGGCCCTGACCACCACGAGCGCACATGCGCCGCCGTGGTCAGGCCGATCAAAACCACTTGCAGCCCGATCACCACCACCCGCTCCGACGGAGGCAATTCGACCAGCAGCGACACCACCAACACGGCCACCAAGACCAGATAGCCGCCCAGTTCGGGCAACAGACGGCGCAGGGTGGTGGTGAGGGTGGTTCGCATGGCGCGACGCTGGCCGGCATCCGCACAGGTGGCGGCGGCGCTGAGGAGGTGCAAACGGAAGGGTGTGGTCATTGTACCAGAATCCGAACCAGGCGATCTCATTCGTAGCGGAAGCGCCAGACCCCGAAGGCCAGGAAGAGGGCGCCAAAGCCGAGCAGAACCAGGGCCTCGGGCAGCACAGCCGGCAGGCCCAGCCCGCGAGTGATGATGTCGTTGTAACCCTGCATCGCCCAGAAGGTGGGCGTCAGGCGGGCGATCTGCTGCATCCAGGCGGGCGTGATCTCGATCGGCCACCATGCCCCGCCGATGGCGGCGATGCTGTACATGAGGATATTGCTCAGGGCCGCGGCCTGGGCAAAGGTGCGGGCCAGCCCGGCGATCATCATGCCCAGGCTGGCAATGGCAAAGGTGGTGGCCAGGACCATGAGCGCCAGGGCCGCCGGCGCCTGGCCCCAGTTGACGCCGAAAAGGAACTGGCCGGCCAGGATGAGGATGGCGGCCTGGGCCAGACCGGCGACGAAGATGCCAACCAGCTTGCCGCCGAGGATGACGCCTTTGCCCATTGGCATCACCAGCAGCCGCCGCAGGGTGCCCTGGCTGCGTTCGAGGATGATCACGCCGGCGCCGTTGAGCAGAAAGACGAGCGCAAACGTGACCAGCATCCCCGGCGAACTCTGCGCCATGCCGTTGGGGATGCTGGCGGCGTTCGCCAGCCGAGTGACCGGCTGCGAACGGACGACTGCCGGCAGCTCGCCCGACCAGGCCGTCTGCGCCCGGTCGAGCGACTCGGCGAAGATCGCCTCCCTGGCCCCGGCCGACGCCGCCAGACCGAGCTTGCCGGCCACGCCGGCGGCGATCTCGGCCGACTGCACGACCCCGCTCAGTTCCGAGACCGCCGCCCAGACTGACTGCTCGACCGACTGCGCCGGCCGCATCTGGGTGGCGCTGGTCACAAGCTCCAGGGTGGTCGGCTCCCCCCTTTCCAGGGCGGCGCCAAGACCGGGGGCGATGAGCAGGGCGGCCACCAGGTCATCGGCCTCGACGCCGGCGATGGCCGCCGTGCGGTCGCGGCCGGCGTCCACATCCAGGCCGGGGGCGGACAGAAGGCGGTCGCGCAACGCCTGGCTGAGCCGGCTGCCATCTTCATCGACCACGGCCAGGGGCCAGCGCGACGGCTCGTCACCGCGCTCCAGCACCGAACCGAGCACAAAGGTGAAGATGAGCGGCATGGCCAGGGCGAAGATGTAGACGTTGCGGCTGAGCAGCGTGGTCCGCCAATAGTGGGCGGCGATGGTGAAAAGACGAGAGAGCATAGCAGTGTTCTTCGAGTCTAGCGGACGAAACGACGGGGGAGACGCCACCAGGCCAGGGCAAAGAAGACGGCTGCCAGGCCGATGAGGACGCCCGCCTCGAGGAGGATGTCGGAAAAGCCTTGCCCGCGCAAGGTCAGGTCGGTAAAGCCATCCAGCGCCCAGCGGTTGATGGTCAGTTTGCTGAAGGGCTGCAACCAGGCAGGATAGGCCTGGGCCTGGATGAAAGTGCCGCCCAGGATGGCCGATACCAGGGCGATGGCGGCGCTGACCACGCCCGCCTGGGCGGCGTCGCGGGTGAAAGCGGTGATCAGCAGGCCCAACCCGGCTGCCGCCGCGACCGTGGCAACCGCCATCAGAGCCAGGCCGGCCACTGAGCGCCCCCAGTCAAGCCGGAAGACCAACCAGGAGGCCAGGATGAGCAGGAAAAGCTGGAGCAGACCGGTGAGGAAGACGCCGCCGGCCTTGCCCAGGAGGATGTCGGCGAAACCGGTGGGCGTGCTCATCATCCGGGCCAGGGTGCCGTCGCGCTCTTCGTCCAGGATGGAGTTGGCGGCGTCGAAGAGGCTGAACATGAGGAAGAAGATGGCCATGGCCGGGGCGAAGTAGGCCAGCGGGTTGGCGGCGTTGCCGGCCTTGCCCGCGGCGCGCGTGTCGAGACGGATGGCGCCGGTCTCCTGGCCGGTCATGCCGGCCTGGATGCTCTCGGCCAGCGCCGCCGGCAGGTCGGCCAGGGCGGGGCCGAGCTGGTCGGCATGCGCCAGCGCCTGCTCGGCGCCGATCTGCCCGCCGATGGCGGCGGCGTCGAAGCCGTTGATGATCTGCGTGAGGACGGCATTGAGCACCAGCGGGCTGAAGGCTGATGCCGGGTCGGTGTAGAGAAGGAGGGTGGAGGTGGGGGCGGCGTCCGGCCGGCTGCGGTCGCGGATGCTGGCGCTGAACTCAGGCGGGATGTGGATGACCCCGCGCATCTCGCCGGCTTCGACCAGCGCCCTGGCCGCGGCCAGATCGCTCATCACGGTTGGCTCCAGCAGCTCGGCCAGGTCATCAGAACGGAGGATGTCCACCAGGGTCTGGCCCAGGTCGCCTTCGTCGTCATCGACGACCACGAAGGGGATGTCGGTCAGGGGGGCGGTGTTGTTCTGGCCGCCAAACCCGCCAAAGGCGGCGCCGACGATGGCAGCGATGAGCAACGGCGCCGCCAACATCAGCATCAGGCCGTTGCGGTCGCGAAAGCGGATGAGGTTGTCTTTGAGGGCGATGCGCCAGGCTTTCATGGCAGGAGGGTGGGGCGTGGGTTCAATCGCGCAGGGCGCGGCGATGGGAAGGTGGGCGGATTGCTGGGATGAGCGGATGGAGGGTGGGGCGTGGGTTCAATCGCGCAGGGCGCGGCGATGGGAAGGTGGGCGGATTGCTGGGATGAGCGGATGGAGGGTGGGGCGTGGGTTCAATCGCGCAGGGCGCGGCGATGGGAAGGTGGGCGGATTGCTGGGATGAGCGGATGAGGAGGGGGCGTGGGTTCAATCGCGCAAGGCGCGGCCGGTGAGATGAAGGAAGACGGCTTCCAGGTTCGGTTCTTTGATCTGCAAGTGCTTGACATGGGCGCCGGCGGCAGTGATGGTGGAGACCACGTCGCCCAAGACACTGTCGGCCTCGCTCACCTGCAGCAGCAACGGCAGGCGGCCATCGACGGCGTTTGCGGTTGTCTGCAGATCGGCGTGGTTCACACCGGCCAGGCCCCGCAGTTTTTCCAGCAGGCGCTCCTGGTCGGCGCCGTTCATGGCCAGGCTCAGATCGATGGTATCGAACTGCCCCACCAGTTGCGTCAGCTCGGCCAGTGTGCCCAGGGCGATCAGCTCGCCGTGGTCGATGATGCCGATGCGGTGGCTCAGCTCTTCGGCCTCTTCCATGTAGTGCGTGGTGTAGAGGACGGTCATCCCGGCCTCGTTCAAAGCCTTGATCGTATCGAGGATGCGGCGACGGCTCTGTGGGTCGATGCCGACCGTCGGTTCGTCCAGATACAGCACCTTTGGCTCGTGCAGGAGGCCAACGGCAATGTTCAGGCGGCGCTTCATCCCGCCCGAGAAGGTCTCCACCCGGTCTTTGGCGCGGTCGGCCAGCCCGGCGATGTCGAGGGCGACCGCGACGCGCTCGTTCAGGCGGTTGCCGGCCAGACCATACATCCGACCCCAGAACAGCAGGTTCTCGCTGGCGCTGATGGTGGGGTAGAGGGCGATGTCCTGCGGCACCACGCCGATGACCTTCTTCACGGCCATCGGGTCGGCCAGGACGGAATGGCCGTCGATGCGGGCGTCGCCATCGGTGGGGGCCAGCAGGCCGCTGAGCATCGAGAGGGTGGTCGTCTTGCCGGCGCCGTTGGGTCCGAGCAGGCTGAAAAGCTCGCCCGGCTGAATCTCGAACGAGACGCCCTTGACGGCCAGGACGCCGGTGGGCGGGTTGTAGTGCTTCTTCAGGTTGGCGACGGCGATGATGGGGGGTGAGGCAGACATGGGGCGACTCAAGAAAGAAAGCCCCAGCCAGGGCGGTGGCTCGCCCTGGCCGGGGCGCGGAATGCGATCAGGCTTTGGTGTAGCGACGCAGGACCAGGTAGAGGCCGAGGACGATGAGGGCGACGGGCCAGGCGAAGCGCAGCCCTTCCAGCACTTTGATACCACTGTCGCCGGCCAGCAGCAGGCCGCCGATGGCAGCCAGGATGCCGCCAGGGATGAGCGGCCACCACACCACTTTGGGGCCGACAAAGCGGGAGAGCAGGGTGATCAAGACCCAGCCGCCGGCGAAGCAGAGCAGGAAGATGCCGCCCTGGGCCGTTTCGCTCATCGGCGCCCAGGATTGCTCGATCAGGATGGCGCCGAGGCCGATGCCGCCCAGGATGCCACCGGGGACGAGCAGGCCGGCGGTACGGGTGAGCAGCCCCCAGACCAGGAAGATGATGGCCAGAGTTGGCAGGACGAGGAGGCCGAGACTTTCGAGGTTGAAGAACTGGCCGATCAAGGTCAGGACGCCGATGAGGATGAGGGCGATGCCGCCGACCAGCAGGTTGCGGGTGGGGCGGGGGGTGGGAAGTGAGGTGTTGGGGGGGAGTTGGGTGGTCATGGCAGATGCTCCGGGGTTTGCTGCGGCCGCAGGAAGCGGTGAAGTTCGAATCGATGTTGCTTGCAGCATACGCCCGTTGGGGTCATGTCGGGGAGTGCAGGAGGTCACATGTCGGGTCATGTGCTGCGGCGTCTCGGTCTTGCAGCGATGGCGAAGTCAGCACCCCCAGGTGGGGCTTAGGTGACTGAAGCCCCCCGGGGGGCGTGCCTACTCCACCTGTTGTGACGATGCAAACGATTGTTCCTTTTATCACTTTGACACCCCTTCCCCACCGTGCTATAATCCCGCCCCGTTGCCTGAGAAACGGTTTCAGGCGCTGGCCCGGATCAGGGCCGTTTCGTCATTCCTTTTTCGATTCATTCGTTTCGAGGGTGTGTTTCATCTATGGCCGATACCGAGACTTCAACCCATGTGGAAATGACCAAAGAAGAACGCATCGCCGCCGCCAAAGCGCGAGCCGCCGAACGGGCCGGGGCCACGGCAGCCAGCGCCGCCAGGCCCGCCGCCGAGGGCGAAGAAGGGCCGAGCGAGGCGGCGCAGCGATTCCAGGCGATCAAGGAAGGTCAGAAAGCCACACCAAGCCGCAAAGAGCGCGAGGCCGCCCTGCTCAACCGTGCAGTCGATATCGCTCCCCGCGCCAGCATCGAGGCCATGCCGCAGGCCGCCCCGCGCAAGGCCGATGTCCTACCGATCAACCGCCGCGAGTTCCTCACCTATGCCTGGGGCGGGGCCATGGGCCTGGTGCTTGCTCAGGGTGGTCTGGCGACGCTCTGGTTCTCTTATCCTCGCTTCCGAGAAGGCGAATTTGGCGGCGTCTTCACCCTGACCGATGTGCCCGAGGCCGGCGTCAAACCCGGCGAGAACCTGACGGGCAAGTTCTGGTGGGCGAACACGGCCGACGGCATCGCCGCCCTTTACAAGGTATGCACCCACCTCGGCTGCCTGTTCGAATGGAAAGACCAGACCTCGCGCTTCGAATGCCCGTGTCACGGTTCCAAATTCAATCAGGCAGGCCGAAACATCCACGGCCCGGCGGCCCGCGATCTCGATCAGTTTGTCGTCGCGGTCTTGGATTCTTCAGGCACCCAAGTCGACCAGACGACCGAGGACCATCGCTATGTGAGTGTCGTCGCTGGCGCCAGCTACAAAGTCGACACCGGTCGCAAGCTGGTAGGCCGTCCATCTGATCCAGCCCTTCAAGTGGAGGCTTGAACATGAGCATCAGTCAGGATATCAAAGGCCAGGGAGTGCGCGGGGCCATCGGCAAGAAGGCCGATTCGGTCTTCGAGCGCGTCACCGCCGGCATCCCCTGGCGGGATTTTCGCAAGATGCTGCGCGGCGATCCCCCCGACCGCCCTAACCCACGCCTGAAACCTCACTCCGAGTCCTTCTGGCTCCACATCAAACCCACCTACTATCACGAGGCCGTGACGCGAGTCACGCACACCTTCCGCCTGGGCCTCCTCAGCACCTACCTTTTCTTCATCGAATTGGTGACGGGCTTGATCCTGATGGTGTGGTATGCGCCCACGCCCGAGCGGGCCTACTCCGACATGGTCCGGCTGCTCTCGAACGTGCCGCTGGGCCAACTGATGCGGGATATCCACCGTTTGGGGGCGGAGGCGATGGTGATCGTCGTCTTCCTCCACATGGTGCGCACCTTCCTGACCGGCTCCTACAAAAAGCCGCGGCAATTCACCTGGCTGACGGGCATCGTCCTCTTGGGCGCCACCCTCTTCCTCAGCTTCTCTGGCTATCTGCTGCCCTGGGATCAGCTTTCGTTCTGGGCCGTCACCATCGGCACCAGCATGGCCGAGGCCTCGCCCACACCACCAGGCACAGGCTTCATCGGCCAGGCCCTGTTCGGCACACCCGACTGGTTGGGGCAGTTCGTCAACCTCATCCTGCGCGGCGCGCCCGACATCGGCGCCAGCGGTCTCTTGCGTTTCTACCTGCTCCACATCTTCTTCCTGCCCCTGATCGTCATCTTCTTCTTCTTCTTCCACTACTACAAGGTCGTCCACTTTGGCATTTCGTTGCCGGCCAAGGAGGAGGAACCGGGGCAAGATACGGCCAGCCGCGTGCCGGCCGACAGACGCCGCTACTACCTGATGGATGTGGCTATCGATGAGATTGCCTTGCTCTCGATCGTGACCCTGATCATCTTCGCCGCCAGCGCCTTCTTCTACGACGCCAAACTGGAGCATATCGCCAACCCCCTGAAGACGCCACTGCACACCACGGCCCCCTGGTACTTCTACTGGTTGCAGGGGCTGCTGAAAATCGGCAACAAGGTCTTCTGGGGCTTGCTCGTGCCGGGCATTGCCGTAGGCTTGCTCACACTCTTACCCTATCTAGACTACAACCCCATGCGCCGGGGCAAAGACCGCCGCGGGATGCTGGTCATCGGCTTCACAGTCATCTCGGCCCTGGCGGTGCTCTCGTTCATGGGCCTGCCGCTGTATGCCGTCCAGTCGCCTCCGGCCGAAGAAGTGGTGCAGGAGTTCATGCCTGAAGAAGGCGTCGGCCCGATGCGCGAAGTGCCATGGCCAGAGTTGGAGGTCGGCGTCTATGACACGCGCACCTTCGTCGGCAGCGTCCCGCTCTCGGAATTCGAGCATGTCCTGCTCGATTTCGCCAAGCGCATCGAATCGAACCCAGGGCTGGCCGGCGGCTACGGCATCGTCACCATCGAAGCCGCCCAACCTGGTCTGAAACGGATCAAGTTCGAGATCGACTACACCGGCGCCGATGGCGCGGCAAAGCAGTTCGTCAAGCCCTTCTACCTGCACGAAAACTCGCTGTACTGGGAACAGTTCAACTTCTGAGGAGGTCAAGAAACAACCATGTACGGAATTTCACGCCTTCTCGTTGCCACCGTTGGCATCGTCGCCATGTTCGTCGTCGTGCTGCTCTATGGCGCGGCCGAAAACGATCGCATGGAGAGCTACGCCGCCAATTTCAAGGGCCGCGAGATAGAGGCCGGCGCCGACCTCTATTTCCAGGCTTGCACTGCCTGTCATGGACAGCACGGCGAGGGCCTGGTCGGCCCGGCCCTGAACGCCGCCGATCTGTTGGTGAACGCGCCGGGCGAGACCCGTCCCCCGCGTCTGATCACGAAAAACTACGTCGGTGATTTGCGCAGCTACCTTGAGGGCACCATCACCTACGGTCGCGTGGGCACGGTAATGCCGGCCTGGGGCCAGGCTGCTGGCGGCCCCTTCCGGCCCGACCAGGTGCATTCGCTCGCCTCCTTCATCATGAACTGGGGCCTGGACCCTGGCAAACAATGGGGTGGAGCGCCCGATCGCGTCGCCATCGGCGGCGTCGAACCGGTCACCGTGGCCGGCCCGGCCATCGCCCCCACCCCGCCCGCACGCGACGTCCAAAGCCCGGCCCTGGGACGATACCTCTTCGAAGGTCCGGCCGGCTGCATCGAGTGCCACACCCTCAACGGCGTTGGCGCTGCCACAGGGCCTGTCCTGGATGGCGTGGTGCAGGCGAAAGGTCGGGACTATGTGCGCAATGCCATCGTCAATCCCGAGAACACCGTCGCCGCCGGCCATGCCCCAGGCATCATGCCCGAAACCTTCAACTTCAGTATGACCGACATCGAGATCGAGTCGTTGATCGACTACCTCGAGAACCCAGCTGCGGCAGCGCCGGCAGCCACTGGCGCCACCCTGGCAGCCAGCGGTGGACTGGACGGCCAGCAGGTCGCCAACAACGCCGGCTGCCAGGCCTGCCACTCGCTGGACGGCAGCAAGATCGTCGGCCCCAGTTGGAAAGGTCTCTTCGGCTCGACCAGAGAGTTCGAAGATGGCAGTACGGTCACAGCCGACGAAGCCTATGTGCACGAGTCCATCGTCAACCCGAATGCCAAGATCGTCAAGGGCTTCCAGCCCAACTTGATGCCCGCCACCTATGCCCAAACCCTGAGCGAAGATCAGATCACGGCGATCATCGAGTTCATCAAGACGCTGCAATAGCCTCCACCCACCTCGACACCTGCAAAGGCCCCTCTGCCCAGAGGGGCCTTTCTCTTTTTCAGCCCGATCCCCCCCCATCCGCGCATCCCAGTAATCCGCCCACCCTCCTCATCCGCTCATCCCAGCAATCCGCCCATCCCCCCATCCCCCCACCCGCTCATCCCAGCAATCCGCCCATCCACCCCCATCCGCCCACCCTGACCTCCGATCACGGAAGGCCCTTCTCTTTTTCGGCCCTGCTCCTTCTACCGTCGTCCCCGCGCCCTCTCCCCGACCCATCCCCCGCCCATCGCCAGCAACACCCCCGCCGCCACCAGCAAACCGACGACGAACGGTCGTGAACGAAACCGCAGCTCCACCTGATGCTGGCCAGCCGGCACCTGCACCGCCTGCCAGACGCCATCGGCCCGCAACACCGGCTGCCAGGCCCCCCCGTCAATCCTTGCCTCCCAGCCCGGATACCAGGTCTGGCTAACCAAAAGCACATCCGGCGCCGACGAATCGGTCATCAGCCGCATATCATTGGCGCGCTGTGAAGCCACCGTCGCGCTGCCGCCCGGCCCGTTCTGCGCTTCCCCACCCTCCAGCGCCGCCTCCGCCAGCGGCTGGAAAGCCGGGGAACGCACCGCCGCCCGTGCCGCCGCCAGGTCGGGAACCGGCGTCGCCCGGCCCAGCAGGTGGGCGCGGGGCTGGAAACGCCGGTTGCGATACAGGTTCAGGTCGGGGTCGCCATCGAAGACCAGCTCCCACACCTGCCAATCGAGCGTCACATCCTTGCGCCCCAGCACATATTTCGTATTGAGCAAGGCATACAAATCGGTGCTGCGGCTGCCCACGGCGTTCCAATAATCCACATAATAGCCCAGGGTCAGGGGATTGGCGACGCCCCAGACATCGTACAGACCATGCAACTGGGCCGTATCAGGCTGCCAGAGGGCGTCGATGTCGGTGCGGGCGTCGAGGCGATAGAGATCGGGGTCGGTGGCCAGGAAATCGACAAGAGCCTGGCGGTAGAAATTCGCCGTCGGTTCGTCGCTCGAAATATCCTCATACGCCCCCAACGAAGCCAGATCGACGAGCACCAGGGCCACAGCCAGAGCTGCGAACAAACCCGGCCGTATCCAGCCCCGGTAGCGGGCATAAAGCAGCGCCAACCCGGCCACAAAGAAGAGGGCGAACTGCATGAGGGCAATGGTGACGATGCTGGCACGCAAGTGCTGGGCGGCTGCGGCATCTTGCGTGAGGAGGAGCACGGCGTAAATCAGGGGGATGGCAACGGCGATGAGGATGATGAGCAGCGTGCGGCAGAAGCGCCAAAAAGCGGCGAAAGCGGCCCTGTCCGCCTCCGACCACGCCTCCATCATCGCCTGCAACCCGCGCCCCGCCAGCAAGGCCAGGCTGAGGTCGAAGACAAAGATGAAACGGGCCGGGGCGCGCAGTTGTTCCAGACCGGGCAGCAGCCAGGTCAGCCAGCCATGAATGATGCTGTAGACGCCGAGGCTGAAAGCCAACGCCAGCGCCGCCAGCCCCACCAGCAGCCAACTCCGCCGGTCGCGGCGCAGCAGAACGCCGAGGACCGCCAGCAGCAAGGTGAGGATGCCGACATAGCCCGCCTCGACCCGCGGCCACAGGCCCCAGTGCAGGGCCGGGCCACGACCGAAAAAGTTCGGCAGGATGAGACCGATCAGTTGGGCGGGCGAGAGCGAATAAGCGACCGTCTCGGCGTAGCGCCACTCGGCCCGCTCGCTCAACCGGGCGAACTCGAAGCCAGGGAGCAGCAAAGGGGCCATCAGGCCCACCGTCACCCCGGAGGTGATCACAAGCGTGATCACGGCCCTTCGCCAGGGCGGCTTGCCGTTGTTCCGGGACAGGATCAACCACAGGCCCACCCACATCGCCGCCGCCATCAGGCTGAAGAGCGTCATCTGCGGATGCCCGGCCAGCGAGCCAACCCCCAGCGCCAACCCGGCCACAGCCGCCCAGCGCCAGGCCCCGCCCCCGCCTTGCTGCAGGCTGCGATCCACGCCCCACAGAGCCAGCGGCAGCCAGCTTGCCACCGCAATCAAGTTCAGGTTACCGAAATGAACGATGAACAAGTCGCTGAACATAAAAGCCGTCGCCGCAAACAAGGCCCCCCATCGGCCCAGTTTCAGCCCCCGGCCCAGCAGGTAGGTCGTCGTCCCCGCCCACCAGATGTGCAACAAGACCAGCCATTGCATGTCGGCGTAGCGCAACCCCGGCCCCAGCCAGAAGCGCAGCAAGTGCGGCGGATAGAGGATACCCGACTGCACCTCAGCCACGAACGGCGTCCCGCCGAACAGGTGCGGGTTCCACAGCGGCCACACCCCCTGGCGCAGGCTCTGTTGAATGAACGAATAGGTGGGGAACAGGAAGCTGCCCAGGTCGCCGCCATCGGCAGGCATAAAGACATCCCCGCTCACCAGTCGCCAGAAGAAGGCGAGCGTGAAGACGGCCAACAGACCGGGTGCGAGGACATCGAGCAGGAGCGAGCGGCGCCGCCAGGCCACCCATCCCAGCGCCAGCAGATAGAGCACGGCGAAAAGGAGAAACATGGGAAGCAGGATAGCAAAGTCGCCTACGAACCACAAATCAGGGCCAAACACCGGACAGGTTGCAGCAACCAGCCAGCGAATGGGCCGCTGTTTGACCCTTGACCCGCCTCTGCCGCATACTTGCCGGCCATGACCACCCTTCGCCCCTCCCGCCTGCTCATGCTCCTGGGCGCCAGCCTGCTGGCTTGGCTGCTCGTCCTCGTCACCGCCCCCACCGAACGCACGCTGGGCACACTCGTCCGCTGGGTCTATGCCCACGCCAGCCTGACACAAGTGGCGCTGCTTTTCTTTTTGGCAGCGGCCGTCCTGGCTGTGGTCTACCTGACCGGCAAAGAAAGTTGGTATGACTGGTTTCGGGTGGCCGGTCTGGTGGCTCTGGGCCTCTGGCTGTTTGGTTTCATGCTTTCGATGGTTCCCGCCCGCCTGAGCTGGGGTGTGTGGGTGGATTGGAACGAGCCGCGCACCCAGCTCACCTTGCTCGTCCTTGTCTTGGGCGGCGTCGTCCTGTTCCTGGGTCGATGGGTCGATTCCCGCCGTTTCGACGCCCTTGCCCAGATTCTCTTCTCCGCCCTGGTGCTCCTCCTCAACCGCAACACCGGCGTTATTCGCCACCCCTTCAACCCCATTGGCAGCGCCGCCAGCACCGCCATTCCCCTCACCTACGGCCTCGTCTTCCTCATCGCCCTCTTTGCCAGTGGCGTACTCGTTCTGCTGCTGCTCAGCACCCGCCACCCTCGACCAGCCGCCGCCCGGCCCTTCCGAACGACCCACTGACCATGAAGATCGTCACCGTCGCCCAGATGGTCGCGATGGAACAGGCGACCGACGCCGCCGGCTTCAGCTACGAGCAGATGATGGCTGCCGCCGGCCGCGCCCTGGCTGCCGCGACGGCGGAAACCATCGCGGGACAAGGCCCGCTCACCGCCCCCATCCTCTTCCTCATCGGCCCCGGCAACAATGGCGGCGATGGCCTGGTGGCCTGCGCTCACTTGCAGGGACTCGGCGCGCCCGCCCGGCCGTACATCTGGAAACGCAAGCGAGAGGGCGATCCGCTGCTGGAGGCGGTGAAGAATGTCGCCTGGGCGGAGCAGGATTCAGATTATGTCAAATTAGTGGAGATGGTCGAGCATGCCGGGGTCATTGTCGATGCCCTGTTGGGAACCGGCGCCACTCGCCCCATCGGCGGCGACCTGGCCGACCTGCTGCGGGCCGTGCACGATGCCCTGGAAACCCGCCATCGCGCCCAACCCGGCCTTTTCGACCCCGCCCGGCCCACCGCGCCCGCCCGGCCGCTGGTCATCGCCTGCGACTGTCCCAGCGGGCTGAACTGCGACACCGGCGGCCTCGACCCCCTGGCCCTGTCCGCCGACCAGACCGTGACCTTCGCCCTACCCAAAGCCGGGCATTTCTTGCAGCCCGGTGCTTCAGCTTGCGGACAACTGACCATCGCCGACATCGGCATCGACCGGCGGCTCGCTCCTACCGACGCCCCCGACCTGCTCACCCCCGCCGAAGTTGCCGCCCTCCTCCCCGCTCGTCCGGCCGCCGGGCACAAAGGCACCTTCGGCACGGCCCTGATCGTGGCCGGCAGCCGCAACTATCCGGGGGCCGCCGCCATCGCCTGTCAGTCGGCCTACCGGGCCGGGGCCGGGCTGGTGCGGCTGGCGGCCACCGCCCCGGTCGGGCAGTTGGTGGCCGACCACTTGCCCGAAGCCGTGCATTCCCCCCTGCCCTCGCACCCCCTGGCCGACGACGAACAAGCTGCGGCTGCGCTCTCGCCCGCCGCTCTGCCCCCGCTGCGCCACCTGCTCCCTGCCGCCGATGCCCTCCTGGTCGGCCCCGGCCTGGGTGCTCGGCCCGAGACCTTCGCCTTCGTCCGGCGGCTGCTGCTGGCCGAAGCCGGGAACCCGCCGGAGCTACCGCCGCTGTTGGCCGACGCCGACGCACTCAACGCCCTGGCCGATCAGCCTGATGGCCCCGCCCTGCTGCCACCCGGCAGCATCCTCACCCCCCACCCCGGCGAGATGGCCCGGCTGACCGGTCTGAGTACGAAGGAGATCAACGCCAACCGCTGGCAGGTCGCCCGGCGTTTTGCCGCTGCCTGGGGGCAGATCGTAGTGCTCAAGGGCGCCTTCACGGCCGTCGCCCACCCCGACGGCGCCCTGGCCATCAGCCCCTTTGCCGACGCCGCCCTGGCCACGGCCGGTTCGGGCGATGCCCTGGCGGGCGCCATTGTTGGCTTGCTGGCGCAAGGGCTGGATACCTGGGCAGCGGCCCGCGCCGGCGTCTATCTCCATGCCCTGGCCGGGCGGCTGGCGGCCCAATCACTCGGCCCCACCCTGCTGGCCTCCGACATCGCCCACCATCTCACACCAGCCTGGGCGCAGATGCAGCGCCTGGTCTGAACGGCGCAAGGGGCCGAAGAAAGGCAGCAAGAGGGGCGTGAGTGACGGCTACGGCTGCCAGGTCTCTCGCAGCAGGGGCAGGAACAAGCTTTGCCTGGCCGGGGTGGGCGTGGCCGTGATCGGTGGTGTGGGGGAGAGGGTGCGGGACGGGGTGGGGGTGGCCGTTGGACTGAGGGTGGGAGTCGGCGTCGCCGTCGGGCTGGTTGTGGCGGTCGGCGTCCGGCTGGGTGTGCTCGTCGGCGTCAGTGTTGACGTGTACGTCGGTGTGGCCGTTGCTGTGGCCGTCGCCGTCGGCGTCGGTGTGGCGGTGGGGAGGGGTCGCGCCGGGAAGTTGTTATCGGATGATTCTTGACCGGCGAAGACCTGGGTGAAGCGATAGGCCAGGGGGATCTCCCAGCCGGCGGGCGGGCTGGCATGGATGAGATAGACGCCGGGCGGCAGGTCCTCGATCTGAAACCGCCCCTGCTCGTCCGTCAGCGCCTGGGCCACCGGGTCGGATTGATCGAAGAGGAAGAGGCGGACCTGGGCGCCGCTCAGACGGGTCTCGGCCGGCTCGCATTCATAGTTGTTGTTCTCGTCCTCGAAAACGCAGCCGGAAAGACCGCCGGTGGTCGAGGTGGGCGTGGCGGTCGGGGTCGCCATGGCGGTGGCGGTCGGGGTCGGCGTCATGGTAGCCGATGGCGCCGGGGTGGGCGTGGCGGTGGCGGAGGGGGGTAGGGTTTCTGTCACCGTTGGCGTGGGTGTGGCCGTGGCGGCGTCTTCTGGGGTGGGCGTGGCCGAGGGGGTCGGGGTCTCTGCCGCCGTTGGTGTGCTCGTGGCAGTGGCGGCGTCTTCTGGGGTGGGCGTGGCTGTCGGCGACGGCGTGGAAGTGCGGGTGCGCGTGGGGGTGCGGGTGGGGGTGCGGGTGGATGTGGCGGTGGGCGACGGCGTTGGCGAAGGCGTAGGCGTGGGGGTGGCGGTGGGGGTGAAGCTGGGATCGAAGTTCGGGTTGTCGCTGAGGGCGATTTTGTCCAGCCGGGCGTCGGCCTCACGGCCGCTGAAGCGCAGGGTGTGCAGGCCGGCGCTGAGAGCATTGGGCTGCACCGGCCCTCGCTGCCAGACCCATTCCCAGCGGTCGTTGCGGGGCTGAACCTCGAAGATGGCGTCGGTTCCACCGTCGAGCGACACCCAGAAGGAGTTGTGAAGCCCATCCAGACCCATGACCCGCGCCCACAGATAGTAGTTGCCGGCCGTAGGGATGCTGATGATGAAGCTGACGGCGCCGGTGAGCGTGGGGTCGGGCGCGTAGCTGGTGATGGAGGTGCTGACATAGCGGCCGGCTGAAGCCTGCGCGTCTGCCTTCGCCGACATCGGCGCCGCCACCAGAGCATCCTCGGCCTCCTGCTGCCAACCGTTATCAGGCGGCGGCTCGTAGCCTTCTGCCGCCAGATCGACCGTCGTCATCGCCCCACCCACCACCGTCACCTGCTGATCGGTCGTGGTCAGGCTGTGACCAGGCGGCGGCAGGGCCAGCAGCCGGTAGTTGCCCGGCTCCAGATCGGCGAACTGATAGGCGCCGGTGGCGTCGCTCGTGCGGTCGCCCACCTTGACGCCGTTGGCGGCAAAGAGGCTGAGCCCGGCCCCGCTCAACCCAGGCTCCCCGCTGTCCCACAGACCGTTGCTGTTGCTGTCGCTAAAAACCACGCCGTCGATCCCACCCAGCTCCGTCGCCAGCCCGCTCAGATAGATGGGGTCGGCGCCGATGGTGATGGTGAGATGGCCGTCGCGCCGGCCGTCGGGGTCCGAAGCCTCGCCATCGACCAGGGTGGTGACGGCGCCGGTGTGCGCCACCTTGCGGACGCTGCCGCCCTCCTGCGCCAGGGCGAAACTCCACCCCACCGAGCCGGCCAGCGACCAGATCACCAGCTTGTGCTGGCCGGCCTTCGTGAATTCATAGCCCTCCAGACTGGTGGGAAAGCCGCGACGGACGCGCAGGAAACTGGCTCCATCCAGTTCAGTGGTCAGGGTCTTGTAGGCGTGATAGGCCGGTTTCAGTTGGAAAGAGCTTGTGATCAGGCCGTAGTAGTACGGATCGGCAGGATAGGGATAATCGACCAGGGTGAACCAGCTGATGGGATAGAGCTGCGCCGACATCGAGCGGGCGTAGACCTGAGTCACATAGCGGTCGGGGCGCTCGCTGGCCGGCGGGAAGGGGGCCGAGGCCCGCATCCCCGTCTCGCTGACGACCAGGGGGCGGCTGAGGCCGCGGGCCGCGAGTTTGGCCTTGAGATGGCTGGCCTTGCCGACGATGTCGCTGTTGTAACGGTCGCTTGTGTTCCAGTTGAAGGCGAAGGCGGGGTAGTAGTGGAAATCGAGCGCATCGATATATTGTCCGCCACCTGCGACCAGAAAGTCATCCAGAAAGTTCTTGTCCACACGGCCGTAGCTGGTGGGCGGCGAATACCAGTCGTCATAGGCCAGCCCGCCGTTGGTGACGATGACATCCGGCATGCCCTGTTTGATGGCCGGGTAAGCGACGGCCATCATCTGGGCATAGGCGGCGCCACCAGCGCCAGCGACGCTGTTGGGATGGCCCTTTCCCCAGCAGCCGCCAAAATCAAGGGTGGCGTCGGCGATGTCCGGCTCGTTGTACACGCCCCAGTAATGGACGATGCCGGGGAAGTTGGTCTGGATGTGGCTGGCGGCGGCGGTCAAGAAGGCGCCCAGGTCGTCGAGATACCCTGCTTTCAGGGGGCCGCAGTTGGTCGTGGCCACCCAGGTGGGGTTGGCGACGGCATAGATCATCACCTTCATGCCATTGGCAGCAGCATTGGCAAGGTCGGCGTCCAGCTGCGTCCAGCGGTAGACGCCGGGGCTGGTCTCGGTGCGGCGCCAGTTGAGCGGATAACGCAGCCACTGCACCCCGCCCGCCTTGCCCTGAACCAGCCCCTCGCCGGGGCCGATCTCGCGCAGCACCTGCACACCCCACGGATTGGGAGGAACGGTATCGGCAGCAGCAGCGACCGGTCTCCTGCCCGATAGCGTCAGGAAAACAGCCAGAATCGCCAGCAAGGCAAATCTGGCCCAGAAGATAACAAGACGGCGTGGAAACGAAGTGATGGACATATCCCCAAGACGTTGGCCCCGCTGCAAACTGGCTGCGCGCAAGGCAAATCGCTTACCGATCATCCGCGCAATACAGGATCAGGCCGATTTCTTGCCCTTCCCGCGGCAGGGTGTGGGCATCGACGATGAAGCCGTTTACCATGATCAGCCAGGCGGTAGCACTCCCGCCTGGCGCGGGAACGCTGTAGGGGTCTTTGACTGGCATCGCGGCCTCCTGCACAGGGAATGGTCGGTCGAACGCACGGTCTCGATTATACCCGGCCTCGCCACCGCGCTCAAGGCGGCCCCCGTCGCTCGCCCTGAGCGCCTGGCTTACGAAGCGGCGAGCGGATCAGAGTATAATCGCAGTCAACACTCGCGCAGAGACGCGTCAGCCCGCCCACTCCGCCTCACCCCCACACCCCACGTTTCACGTCTCACGCCTCACGTTTCACGGAACACGGAACACGGAACACACCCCATGCACCTCCCCACCCTCTTCCACACCCTCCAGGGCGCCATCTCTGGCGAGGCTGCCAAACGCTATGTGGCCGAGATCAGCCGCCACCACCGGGTGCAAGCCAGCCCCGGCTATCGGGCTGCGGCCGAATGGCTGGCCGCCACCCTGCAAGCCCACGGCCTCCAGGCCGAAATCGAGCGTTTCCCGGCCACCGCATACGACCACTTCTGGGCGCAGCCATCCTTCCAGGAATGGCGCTGTCAGACGGCCACACTCGACTGGCTGCGTGGGCCGGGCGAGGCCGAGCGGATGTGCGACTTCCGCGCCATGGCCCTGGCGGTCATCCAGCGCAGCGAGGCCGTGAACGGCGAGTTCCAGGTCATCGATGTAGGCGACGGCCAACAGGCCGACTATGAAGGCCGGGATGTGGCCGGAAAACTGGTGCTGAGCCGGGCGGCCGTGCGCGACACCTATCGCCGGGCCGTGGCCGAGCGAGGCGCCGCCGGCATCCTCTTCGACCACATCGACGCCACCGTGCCTGGCCGCAGCCGCGCCGACCTGCCCGACGCCCGCCAGTATGCTTCATTCTGGTGGCAGCCGGAGCTGGCCAGGAGCTGGGGCTTTGTCCTCAGCCCGCGGCAGGGCGACGCCATCCGCGCCGCCCTGACCAGAGGCGAGACCGTGCACATGGCGGCCCACATCGAAGCCGAGTTCGTGGACGGCGAGTTCGAGGTCGTCGTCGCCACCCTCCCCGCCAGCGGGGAAGACGAACAGGCCGTGCTAGGCCTCGCCCACCTCTGCCATCCCCAGGGCTTCGCCAACGACAACGCCTCCGGCGCCGCCTGCCTGCTGGAGACGGCCCTCACCCTCGCCCGCCTGGTCGCCTCCGGCGAACTCCCCCCGCCGCGGCGAACCCTCACCTTTTTGTGGATGCCGGAGATGACCGGGACCTTCGCCTGGCTGTCCGCCCATGCCGACGCCATCCCCAGCTTCGTGGCCGGGATCAACCTGGACATGGTGGGCGAGCGACAGGAAACGACCGGGAGCGCCATGCTCATCGAGCGCCCGCCCGAAGCGATGGCCTCGTTTGCCCCGATTCTATTGGAGCGGATGCGCGAGGAGTTGTTCCACGAACAAAGCTCGCACGGCCACACCGATGGCTATCCCCTGTTTCGCCACGCCGTCGTCTCCTTCAGCGGCGGCAGCGACCACGCCATCACCTCCGACCCGGCGGTGGGCATCCCCACGCCCATGCTCCTCCAATGGCCCGACCGGTTCTACCACACCACCGCCGACACGCTCGAACATGTCGATCCGCGCTCGTTGCAGCGGGCCGGGGCGGTGGCGGGCAGCTATCTCTACTGGCTGGCGCAGGCCGGCCCGCGCGAGGCCCGCTGGCTGGGCTGGGAGATGGTCGCCCGCTACGAGCGCCGCCTGAGCCGCGAAAGCCAGGACGAGGCCACCCGATTGCTGGCTCTCCGGCCCAGCGAACGCAGCCAGGGCTGGCGGCGGCTGAACGAGGTCGCCGCCTTCCGCCAGGAGCGGGCCGTGGCCGCCCTGCAGACGCTGGGCCGGCTGGCCGATGTCGATGCTCATCTGCCCGGCTGGCGATCCCAGGTCGAAGAGATCACGGGCTTTCTCCTCGATCACTGCCGCCAGCAGATCCAGCCTGGCGCCGAATCAGCCCTGGTCACAGAGACGGCCGCAGCGGCTGACCCGGAGGCGTCGCTGATCCCCGTCCGCCACTACCGCGGCCCCATGATGGAGATGATGCCGCCGCTTTCGGGCCTGGGGCTGGACGACGAAGATGCCGCCGCCTGGTCGCGGCTGCACGAGGAAATCTCGGATTGGGAGAGCTGGCGACAATACGCCGAATTCTGGGCCGACGGGCGGCGGACCCTGGCCGAGATCGCCCGGCTGGTGGAGCTGGAGACGGGCCGGGCGCTCGGCCCGGCCTTCGCAACCTACTTCCGGCTGCTGGAAAAGGCGGGCCTGGTGCGGATGGAGGGGCGCGCATGAAGCCCATCGACCCCGCTGTTCTCCCCATCAGCCCGGCCTTTGCCCATGCCGCTGCCCTGGTCACGGCCATCGACCTGGCCCAACGCGCTGGCGACCTCCTCCTGACCATCCATCAGCGCGGCCCGCGGCGGGTCGAGCGCAAGAGCACGGGCGTGGATCTGCTGACCGAAGCCGATCTGGCCAGCCAGGAACTCATCGTCGCCGGGCTGCGCGCCGCCTTCCCCGACCATGGGCTCATGGCCGAAGAAAAGGGCGACGACCGGGCGGCGGCCAGCGGCGCGCTGTGGTTGGTGGATCCGTTGGATGGCACCACCAACTTCGCTCACCGATTCCCGGTTTTCGCCGTCTCCATCGCCTTGTGGGTGGATGGCGAGCCGCAAGTGGGTGTGGTGCGGGATGTGGTGCGCGGGCGAAGCTATTGGGCTGCGGCCGGGCAGGGCGCCTGGATGGATCTGGAGCGGCGTTTGCAGGTCTCGCAGACGGCGGAACTGGGACAAAGCCTGCTGGCCACCGGCTTCCCCTACTCGCGCGCCACCAACCCCGACAACAACCTGGCCGAATTCTGCCATCTGATGCCGCGCACGCGCGGGGTGCGTCGTGCCGGCTCGGCCGCCCTCGACATGGCCTGGCTGGCCGATGGCCGGCTGGATGGCTACTGGGAAGCGGGGCTGTCGCCGTGGGATTGGGCGGCGGGGCTGCTGCTGGTGCGCGAAGCCGGGGGCCTAATCAGCGATTACCAGGGCCAACCGTGGCAGATGGGCAAGAAACAGTTCGTCGCCAGCAATGGCTCCCTCCACCCCGCCCTCCTCGATGCCATCCAGACGGCGCGGCAGCTGCTAGGATCGACGCCGTCATCGATGGTAGAATAGGAGCGAACGACGGGCCGAGCAATCCCTCGGTCGCGGACGAACAGCGTATGACCTCCTACGATATTGCCGCCAAAGTCCTGATCGACACCTGCCGCGAGGAAATCCTGCGGCGTTTTCTGGGCATCCCGGTGACAGCCAGCACCCTGCTCGAGGATGCGCCCCAGGAAACGACCAGCGTTCGTCGCAGCGATTTCCCCCTGTTGGTGACGGATGAACAGGGCAATCAGAGTCTGGTGCTGATCGAGGTGCAGAACGAGTGGGAGCATTCCTTCCCCCTGCGCTTGCTCGAATATCGCAGCCGTCACATGCTCAGGCACGACGTCGACGCCGTTACCTGCGTTCTGCTTCTGCGGCCATCGAAGGCGGCCGGCGACCACTATCAGGATCGGGAAGTCGACTATCACTTCCATCTGGTGCGCATCTACGAACTTGAGGCAGCGACCGTGCTGGGCGAGCAGGCATTCTGCCTGCTGCCGTTGGTGCCACTGATGCGGGGCGGCATTGCCCTGACCGAGGCCGCCGACCGCATGATCTACCAAAGCCCACTGCCCGACGACCGCAAGAGCGACATGCTCACGACCATGACCATTCTCGCGGGGCTGGTATCGGATGAACTGCCCCAAGTACTTGTTTCACGAAGGAGAGATCTGATGATCCAATCAGCCGCTTACGACATCATCAAACGCGAAGGCATCCAGGAAGGCATCGAGCAAGGCATGCAGCAAGGCATGCAGCAAGGCATGCAGCAAGGCCTGGAATTGGGCATGGAGCGCGGCCGTCAGTTGGAGCGCGAAAGGATCGAACGCGAGATGCTGCTCCAATCCATTGCTTTCGGTCTGGATGTACGGTTTGGCAACCAGGGCTTGCGCCTGTTGCCTGAGATCAGCCGGATCGAAGACAAAGCTATGTTGCATGCCGTCATGGAGCGCCTGAAGACAGCGCCAGACGCCGAAAACCTGCGCGCACTCTACTTGCCCGAGGGCAGTCCATCACCGCATGTACGTAACTGATAGCCGCAGGCAAAAGCAAAAGCAGCGCCGAAACCGCCTTCTCGCCCTCCTGGCGCTGATACTTTTCGTCGCCTTGCTGATCGTGCGCCAGCCGGGGCTGATCCCCAACCCCTTCCAACCCACTCCCACCCCCACCGTCTCGCCCGCCAACTTCCTCCTGACGGCCGATGTCGCCTATCAGGAGGGGCGACTGGCCGACGCCATCAGCGCCTACAAGGACTATCTGGCCCTGACGCCCGACGATGGCGACACCTGGGCGCAGTTAGCCCGGCTGCAAATCTGGGCCGGCGACACCGCCGCCAGCCTGGACAGCGCCCGCCAGGCGTACAAGCTGGACGAGGAGAACCCGTTCAACATGGCTGTGCTCGGCTGGGCGTTGGACTGGAACAAGGACTATGATGCGGCCGTCAAGCTGGCCATCAATGCTGTCGACCGCGACCCGCAGATGGCCGAGGCCAGGGCCTATCTTTCCGAAATCTACGCCGATCTGGGTAATTGGCCGCGCGCCCTCGAAGAAGCGCAGGAAGCCGTGCGGCTCGACCCGCAAAGCCCCGAAGGACACCGGGCCTTGGGCTATGCTTACAATGTGAAGGGCGAGTACAAGAAGTCGATTGCCGCCTATGACGCCGCCATCCAGTCCGCCCCGCAGTTGGCACGGCTGTATTACGAGCAGGGCCAAAACTACGTAGCCGAGGGAGACTACGATCGGGCGGTAGAAGCCTATCGGCGGGCGATCAAGGCCAACCCCAACTATGCCGCCGCCTACGACGCCCTCGGTTGGGCCTACTACTACGAAGACGACCCCGAACGGGCTATCATCGAATTGGAGCGGGCCGTCGCCCTCGACCCCACCATGCCCGAAGCCTGGTCGCATTTGGGCATGGCGCTCTACCGCCGCCAGCGTTACGAAGACGCGGTCGCGCCGCTCAGCAAGGGCGTCGAATTGGGCGCCGACAACGAGGGGTACTACTTCACGCTCGGCCTGGCCTATCTCTATGGCGAGCCGCGCAACTGCGAACAAGCCAGGATCTGGTTCCAACGGGCCTTGGACAAGAACCCCACCTCACAGCCGGCGCTGGTGGGGCTACAGACCTGCTCAGATTGAACCCGCCTCAGGTCGAGAACACCCGGTTCCACCTGGGGTGTGACCGCGGGCGGCGGGCGATAACGAGTCCCTCACCCGGTCAGGTGCATCCGTCTCTCCGCGCTCGTCATGCCCCCTGTGCGAATTTGACAAGGATCGCAGGCGTGGCTATCATTCGGCCCGTGTTAGCACTCACCAATCGAGAGTGCTAACAACACTACTCGGCCGTGTGGCCGAACCGTCTGACCTGTTTCGTCTCATCCTACCACATGTTCTGGAGGTATCCAAACTCATGAAACTTCGTCCTCTGGGCGACCGCGTGGTCGTCCTCCCCCTGGAGAAGGAATCGCGCACGCCGTCCGGCATTGTGCTACCTGAATCGGCCAAAGAAAAGCCGCAAGAAGGCCGCATCGTGGCCGTGGGCGCGGGCAACCGCAACGACAAAGGCGAACGCGTCGCTGTCGATCTCAAGGTCGACGATGTCGTGCTGTACGCCAAGTATGCCGGCACCGAAGTCAAGCTCGATGACGCCAAGTACCTGATTCTGCGCGAATCCGACGTGCTGGCCGTGGTCGAATCCTGATCCAGTCTCAACTCACCACCCAAATCATCCCATCCGAGGAAGGAATTCTATGGCTAAGCAGATTATGTTCGGTGAAGACGCCCGCAAAGAACTAAAGAAGGGCGTCGACACCCTGGCCAATTCGGTCAAGATCACCCTCGGCCCCAAGGGCCGCAATGTTGCTCTCGACAAGAAATGGGGCGCCCCCACCGTCACCCATGACGGCGTTTCCGTCGCCAAAGAAATCGAGCTGGAAGAACCCTATCAGAACATGGGCGCCCAGCTGCTGAAAGAGGCCGCCACCAAGACCAACGACGTCGCCGGCGACGGCACCACCACCGCCACCGTGCTGGCCCAGGCCATCGTCACCGAGGGTCTGCGCAATGTGGCTGCCGGCGCCAACCCCATGCTGCTCAAGCGCGGGATCGAGAAAGGCTCCGCCGCCGTCTCCAAAGCCATCACCGACATGGCCATCCCCATCAGCACCTACGACCGCATCGCCGCTGTGGCCGCTATTTCGGCCCAGGATCAGGAGATCGGCCGGCTGATCGCCGATGTCATGGACAAAGTGGGCAAAGATGGCGTCATCACCGTCGAAGAAGGCAAGTCGCTCGGTTTCGAGACCGAATATGTCGAGGGTATGCAGTTCGACCGCGGCTACATCAGCCCCTATTTCATCACCAGCCCTGAGCGCATGGAAGCCGTGCTGGAGGATCCCTACATCCTCATCCACGACAAGAAGATCAGCGCCGCCCAGGACCTGGTGCCGGCGCTGGAAAAGCTGATCCAGATCGGCAAGCGCAACCTGGTCATCATCGCTGAGGACATCGACGGCGAAGCCCTGGCCACCCTGGTGCTGAACAAGCTGCGCGGCGTCTTCAACGTCCTGGCCGTCAAGGCCCCCGGCTTCGGCGACCGCCGCAAGGCCATGCTGCAAGACCTGGCCATCCTCACCGGCGGCACGGTCATCACCGAGGAATTGGGCCGCAAGCTAGATACCGTCACCATCGCCGACCTGGGCCGCGCCGACAAGGTGGTGGCCAACAAGGACGAAACCACCGTCGTGGGTGGGGCCGGTTCCGACGCCGAGATCCAGGGCCGCATCAACCAGATCCGGGTCGAGATCGACGCCAGCACCAGCGATTACGACCGCGAGAAGCTGCAAGAACGGCTGGCCAAGCTGGCCGGCGGCGTCGCCATCATCAAGGTGGGCGCCGGCACCGAGGTCGAACTGAAAGAGAAGAAGCATCGCGTCGAAGACGCCCTCAGCGCCACCCGCGCCGCGGTCGAAGAAGGCATCGTCCCTGGCGGTGGTGTGACCCTGATCCGCGCCGCCGGCGCCCTTGACGCCGTCGATGGCGACACGACCGGCGATGTCCGCACCGGCGTCCGCATCCTGCGCCGCGCCCTCGAGGAACCGATGCGCTGGATCGTCCAGAACGCCGGTTACGATGGCGCTGTCGTCGTCGAAGAAGTGCGCCGCCGCAACGGCGCCAATGAGATGACCGTCGGCTTCGATGTCATGGCCGAGTCCTATGTCAATATGGTGGAAGTCGGCATCATCGACCCGGCCAAGGTCACCCGCAGCGCCGTCGAGAACGCGGCCAGCATCGCCGCCATGATCCTGACCACCGAAGCCCTGGTCACCGACATCCCCGAAAAAGAGAAGCCGATGCCCGGTGGCCCTCCCGGCGGCGGCATGGGCGGGATGGATTTCTAAACCGGTAGACCGGGAAACCAGAAAACCAGGACCGGGAGAGTAGGAGGAGAATTCCTCTCGCTCTCCCGGTTTCTTTTTCATCACCGATAGCGGAGTCCGCACCCCCAGGTGCGGCCGTTGCACATCCAACCCGGTCTGTCTCGATGCCTACCGTTTCGACCTTGAGAGCGGAGTCCGCACCCCCAGGTGCGGCCGTTGCACATCCAACCCGCACCTGGGCTTACCCAAACACCATCCCACACACCGAGACGACCGAGGTGTTGCGCTCGTCGGCCGGGCAAACGGCGTAGCCGGCGCGCTGACCTTCTACAGAACCAACCAACTTCAGCATCAAATAGAAGGGCGTGACGCCGCAGACATTGTTGCGGTCTTCGAGGTTGCGGATGAAACCAAGCATCGCCTCGGCATCGCCCGCGGAGAGATGGGCGATCAGGTCATCGTCGTGAGCGCGCAAGGCGGCCCGCTCGATCAGCCCCACCGCTTCGCCGCCGAAGACCGGGCCGACGTGAGCCAGATCGCCCGAGGCCACCACCAGCGCCCGGCGACCATGAGCGACCTGCCGTAAGGCCGCCAGCACAGGGGTGGGGGAGCCGTCGAGATGCTGGTAGGAGCCGGTGAGGATGGGGACAACGGCGACCGGACGCCCCCGGCGCATGTGGTGGAGCCAGACGAGCACCAACTCGATCGAATGCTCGCGACGATGGTAGAGTTCCCCGGCGAAGGCGGCTTCGTTGCCGATGGCCGTCGCGAGGGTCTCGACGGCTTCCTGGTCGGTGGGAAGGATGCCATAGGGGGTGGCATAGTTCTGGCGGGTGAGGGTGAGGGGGTTCAGGCCGCCGAAGTGGTCTGTCCCGAACACGATGACGATCTCGGCCGCCTGCGCCATCTCGGCCGCCCGCTTCCACACCTGGGCATAGACTTTGTGGCCGCGAGCATAGTCGATGTGCGGGCTGATCAACGCCTTGCCGCTGGCTGGCATGGGCACGACAGGGCCGGCGGCTTCCAGCCAGGCGTCGAATTCGACCTGCAACTCGGCCGGGTCGGCGGGATAGCCGCTGCCGGCGATGGTGGGCGGGCGGAACGGGGCCTGCCGATAGGCGGAGAGGGCATCCGCCAGCGCCAGCGCCGAACGCTCGTTGTGCAGGAAGCAGGCCTGGTCGAGCGCCGCGATCAACGTATCGACAGCCGCCTGGTCGATGCGCAAGCCATAGTCGATCCGCAGCCGGGCGGTGAGGCGGGCGGGCGGGTGCTGACCATCGCACAGGGCCAGGGCGGGGCCAAGCGCCTGGGGGACGACCAGGGTGTGGTCGCTGAGGTCGAGCGGGTCGCGCAAGAGCAGCGAAGGCCGGCCCTGATGGAGGGTGGGGCGGATGTCGAGGGGGCGAAGAAGGGGGGATGCTGGCACGGGAGAGTGGGATAGCGTCGCGAGGAGTTCGTGCGGTGGCGTGCGAACGGTGATCGGAGGCGGAAGCGGGTGAAGGCCACGCCGCCGGGGATTATAGGGCGTGCGGGCGACAGCGGCCAACTGGCAGGCGATGCCAGCACCCCTACAAAGGGTTGCCGGCTTTGACGGCCGGTCGATCCCACGTGCTATAATCTACGACGCAGTGCGTCATTTCGGCCGGCTTCGCCGGCCGGTGGGCGTCTGAGCGAGTTCCAATCCACTTTCGCAACACGATACCAGGAGGATTTCACATGGCTTTTCAATTCCCGTCCGCCGAATGGGTGGCTGCCTTCAAGGACGCCGTCAACGCCAGCGAGGCATACCGAGTTTCGGCGGCCAAGTGGGAAGGCGATTTTCACTTCATCGTCGAACCTAAAGGCTCGCTCAAGCAGCCGGTCAAGTTCTATCTCGACCTCTGGCATGGCGAATGCCGCGAGGCGCATCTGGTGGGGGAGGGTGAGACAAAGGAGCCAGAGTTCATCATCCAGGGCAGCATCGACACCTTCCGCCAGATCTTCGACAAGAAACTCGACCCCATCCGGGCGCTGGTGAGCGGCAAACTGAAGCTGAAGGGCAATCTCGGCAAGATCATGCGCTCGGTCAAGGCCACGCTCGACCTGGTGAACGCCGCCAGCACTGTGCCCACCCTCTATCCCGAAGGATCGTGAACCATGTGGTTTTTCAAAGCACCTGAAGTCATCTACGGCGAGGAAGCGCTCAATTACCTGGCTGAATTGCAGGGCGAGCGCGCTTTCATCGTCACCGACCCCGTCCTCCATAAGTTGGGCTTTACCGAGATCGTCTCGGAGCACCTGCGCACGGCCGGGATGCAGATAGGGGTCTTCACCGAGGTCGAGCCGGAACCCTCTCTGCAAACGGTGCAACGCGGGGCCGAGATGTTGTGCGAGTTTCAGCCCGACTGGATCGTGGGTCTGGGCGGCGGTTCGGCGATGGATGCGGCCAAGGCCATGTGGGTGCTGTACGAACGACCGGATGTGCAGCCCGACTGCATCGCCCCCTTCCTCTATCTGGGTCTTGGCAAGCTGGCGCGGCTGATCGCTATCCCTACCACCGCCGGCACCGGGGCCGAGGCCACCGGCGCCCTGGTGCTCACCGATCTGAGCGATGGCCGCAAGGTTTCGGTGATCTCGCGCGAGACCGTGCCCACCCTGGCCATCGTCGATCCCAGCCTGAGCAAGAAGCTGCCGCAACGCATCACCGCCGACACCGGCCTGGATGTGCTCGTCCATGCCATCGAGGGCTACACCTGCACGTTCCACAACGATTTCAGCGACGGTCCCTGCCTGAAGGCTCTGCAACTCGTGTTCGACTACCTCCCCCGCGCCTACGAGGACGGCGAAGACATGGAAGCCCGCGAGCGCATGGCCAACGCCGCCGCCATCGCCGGCATCGGCTTCGGCAATTCGTTGGCCGGGTTGGCGCACGCCATGGGGCACGCCTTCGGCGCCACCTTCAAGATCCCACACGGTCGCACCGTCGCCCTCTTCTTGCCCTACGTGATGGAGTTCACGGCCAGCCTGCCGGCTGATATCACCCGCTACTGCGACCTGGCCCACACCCTGCGCCTGCCCGAAGCCAGCGAGGACGATGCCCTCATGGCCCCCGCCGTGGTCGCCGCCGTGCGCGATCTGGAGCGCCGCCTGGGGCAGCCATTGACCGTGGCAGAGTTTGGCATCGGCCGGGCAGAGTACGAGGCCAAGATCGAGCAGATGTGCGAGTTTGCCGAAGGCGACGGCACGATCACGGTCAACGCCCGCGTCCCCGAACGTGACGAGTTGATCCGGCTTTTCCGCTACGCCTACGACGGGAAGAGCGTCGATTTCTAGCAATTTCCCCTCGTAGTAACGACTTTAGTCGTTATGCTTGCGTAGAGAAACGACTGAAGTCGTTACTACAAAGCCTCATCCCCTCGTAGTAACGACTTTAGTCGTTATGCTTGCAAAGAGAAACGACTGAAGTCGTTACTATAAAGCCTCATCCCCTCGTAGTAACGACTTTAGTCGTTATGCTTGCAAAGAGAAACGACTGAAGTCGTTACTACAAAGCCTCATCCCCTCGTAGTAACGACTTTAGTCGTTATGCTTGCGTAGAGAAACGACTGAAGTCGTTACTACAAAGCCTCATCCCCCCGTAGTAACGACTTTAGTCGTTATGCTTGCGTAGAGAAACGACTGAAGTCGTTACTACAAAGCCTCATCCCCTCGTAGTAACGACTTTAGTCGTTATGCTTGCGTGGAGAAACGACTGAAGTCGTTACTACAAAGCCTCATCCTCTCGTAGTAACGACTTTAGTCGTTATGCTTGCAAAGAGAAACGACTGAAGTCATTACTACAAGGCTTCTACGAAAGTTGGCAACTCATGCCGATTCCCCAGCATTTCACTCCCGCCCCGCCCACGCTGCTGCCCGGCTACATGGGCAAGATTCTGCGCCTAGATCTGAACACGGGCAGGATGTGGGACGAGCCGCTGAATGAGAGCTACGCTCGCGACTTCATCGGCGGCAGTGGGCTGGGCGCGCGCTATCTGGCCGATTACGCTGATGGGGACACTGACCCGCTGGGGCCAGAGAATCCTCTCATCTTCATGACCGGGCCGCTGGTGGGGACGAGCACCCCGGCTGCCGGGCGTTTCTCGGTGGTGGCGCGCTCGCCTGCCACCGGGCTGACGGGAGAGGGCAATTCGGGCGGCTACTGGGGGCCAGAGCTGCGGCGCACGGGCTATGATGGCGTCATCGTCACCGGCCAGGCGGCTACACCGGTCTGGCTGGAGCTGCGCGAGGGCGCCCACCCGCGGCTGCATGACGCCGCCGAGCTGTGGGGGCTGGATCTGTATCAAACGCAGAGCGCCGTGCGCGAGTGGATGGGAAACAATCGGGTCAGGGTGGCCTGCATTGGGCCGGCGGGCGAGAATCTGGTGCTGTTTGCGGGGGTGATGAACGACCACGGTCGCGCCGCCGCTCGCACCGGGCTGGGGGCGGTCATGGGCAGCAAAAAGCTCAAGGCCATCGCCGTCAGTGGGCGGGCCGATGTGCCCTTGCACGACCCCAACGCCAACAAGCACGCCAACCGCGAGCTGACGAACCATGTCATCGAAGACCTCACCACGCAAATGATGCGGCTGGGCGGCAGCCTGCTGAGCATGGACGTCGGCCCCATCGTCGGCGATGTCTCGGCCTACTACTACCGCACCAATGTACTCGACGGCATCGAAGACCACATCAACTCCGGCCAGCTCAGCGACCGCTTCCTCAAACGCCATGTGCCCTGCTTCCGCTGCCCTATCGCCTGTGGCCGCGAGATCGAACTGCCGGGCCGGGTGGAGAGGGTGGTGGACGGGCCGGAGTACGAGACGGCATCAGGTTTCGGCCCGCAGTTGGGCGTCACCGATCTGGAAGCGGTGGCCTATGCCGGGCATCTGTGCAATCGCCTGGGGCTGGACACGATCTCGTGCAGCTCGACCATCGCCCTGGCCTACGCCCTGTTCGATGAAGGCGTCATCGACGAAAGCATCAGCGATGGGCTGGCGTTGCGCTGGGGCGACCCGACGCCCGTCCCCATCCTGATCGAGAAGATCGCCCATCGCCAGGGCATCGGCGAACTGATGGCGCAAGGCGCGGCGCGCATGGCCGCGGCCCTGGGCGCACCCGAGCGGGCGGTGCATGTCAACAAGCTGGAGCTGCCCTTCCATGATGTGCGCGCCCATAGCGGCCAGGGGTTGGTCTATGCCGTCTCGACGCGCGGCGCTTGCCACATGGTCGGCGATGTCTACCACTGGGAGCAGGGCCGGGAAGCGCCGGAGGTCGGGATCATGTATGGCGACCCGCGCGAGGAATCGCTGGAAAAAGTGCAGATGGTCGCCCGCGTGATCGATTTCCGAGCCTTCACCAACAGCGCCATCCTCTGCCACTTCGAGGATGTCCTCATCCCGCAGTTGCTCGAACTTTTCGGGACGATCACCGGCTGGTATTGGACGCCCGACGACTTGATGCAGGCGGGCGAACGCATCTACACCTTCAAACGCGTGCTCAACCACCGTTTTGGCCTCACCCGCGCCAACGATGCCCTGCCCAAACCGGTGTTGCAGGCGCTGGATGATGGCCCCACGGCCGGCTATGCGCCCGACCTGGAGACGCTCCTGGCTTTCTATTATCAGGTTCGGAATTGGGACCCGGTCAGTGGCCGGCCTTGTCCGGAGAAACTGAGCGAACTGGGTCTGGCCGATTTCACGCCGGAGCTTTGGGGCGCGGCCAGCGGGCAGGCGTCCGGGCCGGACGCCTGAGCAAGAGGCTGGCGTGGAAAACAAGCGGCCGCGGCAGAAAAGGCTGGGCCTGGCCCTGGGAGGCGGCGCCTCTCGCGGCTTCGCCCACATTGGCGTGCTTCAGGCCCTGGCCGAAGCTGAGCTGTGGCCGGAGGTGGTGGTCGGCACCAGTGTTGGTTCGGTGATCGGGGCGGGGGTGGCGGCCGGCAAGAGTATCGACGAGATCGGCGCCATCGCCCGGCACATTCACTGGGGACGCATCGCTCGCCCGGCCTGGCCGCGCCGCGGCTTCTTCTCGTTTGCGCCGCTGGAGCAGTTCATCCGCCAGTGGCTGGGCGACATCTGCATCGAGGACCTGCCGCTGCGCTTTGGCTGCGTGGCAGCGGATGCGCTCTCTGGCTGGCCGCGCCTGTTCCGGGACGGGCGGCTGGCCCCGCGCGTGCGCGCGAGTTGCAGCGTGCCGATCGTGGTCAAACCCGTTTTGATCGAAGACCGCTGGTATGTCGATGGCGGGCTGATCGACAATCTCCCCATCCGTTTCACCCGCAGCCTGGGCGCCGAGTTGGTGGTGGCCGTCAATCTGTTTGGCCCGCCCACGCGCCTGCCAACTCGCATCGACACCTACACCGCCGCCATCCTCGGCCATGCCCTCGTCCAGGCTGGCGACGACCCGGCCGGCGCCGATGTGCTGGTGGAGCCGGAACTGACCGATTTCGACATGGTGCGAATGCCGCGGGGCCGGCTGATCGAACTCGGCTACCAGGCCATGTCGGCCCGCCTGTCAGAGCTACGCCAGCGCCTCTAACACCGAGTTGTTTGACCGGCCCCACCCAGGCCGCCTATAATCGCCGGCATGGCGCTCTGTCCACCCCATCCACACACAGGTTATCGGTCATGAAGACGCTTGCTATCACCGGTCTATTCAGCCCCCTGGGGCGACATCTGGCGCAGGCAGCCAGCCAGCAGGGGATGCGCGTGCTTGGCATCGACCTGAAGCCCATGACCAGGCCCCTGGCCGATGTGGAGTTCATCGAAGCCGACATCCGCAACCCGCTGTTGTCGGAACTGTTCAAGGCCGAGAAGGTCGATACGGTTGTGCATTGCGCTTTCCGCTGGCGACAGCGCCGCAGCGAAGAGGTCTTCGATAGCAATGTGCTGGGGACGATGCGGATGCTGGGGGCGGCGGCGTTGGCGGGCGTGCGCAAGGTAGTCTTGCCGTCCAGCACGGTGGTGTACGGCGCCAGCCCTGAGCATCCGGCGTTCTTGGACGAGGGCAGCGCCTTTGCCGGGCGGCCCAGCTATGCCTTTGTGCGCGAACTGCGCGAGGTCGAGAACTTCGTCAACGGCTTCCGTCGCCAGCAGAGCGAGATGGTGATCACCAGCCTGCGTTTCGCCAATATCCTGGGTGGGGGGGTGGCCTCGCCGCTGGCGCAGTTGCTCTCGCTGCCGGCTCCGCCCATTTTGCTGGGCTTCGACCCCATGTTCCAGGTCATCCACCACGATGATGCCGTGGCTGCCCTGCTGCATTGCCTTGCCCATGACTGCGATGGCGTCTACAACATCGCTGCGCGGCCGGCAATGCCTCTGCTCAAGATCATGGCCCTTGCCGCCACCCCGCCACTCCCTGTCCTCCACCCGCTGGTCTACCTGGGTTTCCGTTCTGGCCGCCTGCTCTCGCCCAAGATCTACGATCTGGCGCCGCTGCCGTGGGACTACCTGCGCTATTCGTGGGTAGCGGCGACCGAACGCATGACCGGGGAGCTGGGCTTCGAGCCGACCATCGATGCCGAGACCACGGTGCGGCAATTCGGCGAGGCGGTTCGCCGGCAACGCTATCAGGGCCATACTGCCTATCGGTTCATCGTCGATAGGCTACAAACAGGCGCCACAGCCGTCCCGGCCGGCTGACGAGGAACAGATATGAACGAAAACGGAAACATGATCGTGGCACAGGCGGCGAGCAGTTCGACCGCGGGCGAATTCGACATGGCGACGATGGCGGTCGCCGGCGGAGCGAGCGCCGCAGCGATGCCGGCTGAAGTCGTCGAACTCCTCTTGGCCGGTCCGGCTGGCCCGGCCCAACCAACAGACGAAGCGGTGGGCCTGTTGGCGGCCCTGCAAAGGCGCGTCGACAGCGCCTGGCTGGACCCCGAAACCTACCGGGGCCTGGCCTATGTGTTGCAAGTGGCGGCGCAGATGCAGGTCGAGTTCGTGCAGCGACGGCTGCGCGGCGAATTCGAGGTGGACGAGTGGGGCTACGATGCCGAGATCGCCGACTATTTCGCCCTGGTGGCCGGCCTGCTCTATAGCAGCTATTGGCGGGTCGAGATCGGCGGCCTGGAACACGTTCCCGAGCAAGGGCGCGCCCTGATGGTGGCGAATCACTCCGGGGTCTTGCCGATGGATGGGGCCATGATCGCTTACGGCGTCCGCCAGTATCACCCGGCGCAACGTTTGGTGCGGGCGCTGGTGGCAAACTGGTTCCCCACCCTTCCGTTTATGTCAACTCTCCTCAACCGCACCGGCCAGGTGCTTGCCCACCCCGACAATGGGCGCCGCTTGTTGGAAGCGGACGAGTTGGTTCTGGTCTTTCCCGAAGGCTACAAGGGCGTGGGCAAGCTGTTTCGCGACCGCTACAAGCTGGCGCGCTTTGGGCGCGGGGGCTTTGTGAAGATGGCGGTCGAGAGCGGCGCTCCCATCGTCCCGGTGGCCGTGGTTGGGGCTGAAGAAACGTATCCCATGCTGATGAACGCCAAGCCGGTGGCGCGGCTGCTCGGCTTCCCGTTCTTCCCGATCACGCCCACGTTTCCATGGCTGGGACCGCTCGGCGTCCTCCCCCTGCCCAGCAAATGGTATATCGACATCGGCGAACCCATCGACGCCCACCTTCGCCAGCCCGAGCTGGCCGGCAACCCCTCCTTCCTCTCCGATGTCACCGAGCAGGTGCGCAGCCAGGTGCAGACGATGATCGACCTCAGGCTGGGGAGGAGGAAGTCGGTGTTTGGCGGTTGATTGCGGATTGCGAAGTGCGAATTGGATCGATCACGAATGACACGAATAGAGCCAGTTATCAGTTATCAGTCATCAGTTATCAGTCATCAGTCATCAGTTATCAGTCATCAGTCATCAGTTACCAGTTACCAGTTACAAATTACAAGTTGCCACCTGCGACCTGCCACCTGCCACCTGCCACCTGCGACACGTCACGTTTCACGCCTCACGTTTCACGCCTCACTCCTCCCTCCTCCCACACACATGCCCTTCTTCACCACTTCCGCCCAACTACGCGACGTCGCCGAGGAACTATTCCAGCGCATTAGCCGAACGCCGGGGGCCACGGACGACTTCGCCCGCAGCCGAATGCTGATCAGCGTCCACCTCAGCGAACCCGACGCCTTCATCGGTCTGAACGGCCGCACCCGGCCCGTGACCTTCAGCTACCAGCCCGATGGCGCCACCCCTGATCTGGAACTGCACTTGACCGCCGACACCCTGCACGATGTCTGGATGGGGACTCGACGGCTGCGCGATGCCTTCTTCGGCGGCGAGATCAGAACCAAAGGCTCGATCTTCAAGGCCATGCAGCTGGCGCCGTTGTTCCGCCAGGCCGAGGCGCTGTATCCCCAACTGTTGAAGGAAAAGGGATTGCTGGCCAACTAAACCGAAGTCACTCTGAGCTTAGGGCGCCGTCGATCCGGCGGTGGTGCGGCTCAGGTTGGAGCGTTGCTCCAGCACAGCAATCACGCCATCCAGCTCGGCCAGCGTCTGCTGCAACGATTTCGTCGTGTTCGTGGCCCCGCGCCGACGTTGGCGACGCTGGTCGCCCTGCTCGATCAGGTCGCGCACTACTTCCAGGTTGTTGCCGCTCTGCTGAATGGCGGCCAGGTCTTCGATCACAAAGCGCCGGGTGATTTCCAGGCCATGACGGGCGAGTGTGGCCTTGAGTTCGGGATAGCGGTCGGCCAGGCCCAGGGTCACCGATTCGAAACCGTGCTGGGCGATCGTCACCCGGGCCGAATAGCGCATGATGTTGTAGAAGAACATCTTGTAGTCATCGCGGCGCGGCTCGATGACGATGATATCGACATCGGGATGCCGGCGCCGCAACTGCTTGACATGATAATCCAGCCCGCTCTGCATGACGATGCGCAGAATCTGCGAGCCGACGGCCTGAAAACCTTTGTCGCTGATGTAGCGTCCGTCCGGCCCCAGCAGGGGCACACCCTCGCGGTGGCTATTGTCGATCGGCACCAGCGGGTTGATGCAAACGATCAGCTTCGCCCCCGCCTCCACCGCCAGGTCCAGGCTGGCCGTGCCCCGCAGCCCGCCATCCACCAGTTCGTTCGCGCCCAGGCGCACAGGACGATAGAGCAAAGGCACGGCGCTAGAAGCGGCGATGGCGGCGCTGAGAGGCGTGTCGCGCCACGGTTCGCGGCCAAACACCACCCGGTCGCCTGTATCCAGATCGGTGGCGATGATGTACAGATCGGAGCAGACGGTGTCGAAATCGTCGCTCAGCCCACGCTCGGCCAGATTCTGGCGCACGAAATCCACCAGCGAAGCATTATCGTACAGCCCCGAAGGCAGGACCTCAAGCAGCGACCAAAGTACGTCGAAGACGTTCATATCGCTGCGATTTCGCAAGTAGTGCGAGATCGCGCCTTTGATCGTTCTTGGCAGGCGCAGGCTTCTGCGCTTGAATTCACTGGTATTGAATGAAAAGAGATGATCCGGGCGAATCTTGTTCAGTTCAGGATGGCTCCCATCCAACATCTCCATCATCTCGCCCGGCGTCAGCCCCTTTGCCAACATGGCGCCGATCAGCGCCCCGGCGCTCGTCCCCACGATGATGTCGAAATCCTGCGCCGTGCGGTTGACCAGTAACTCATCGATGGCCCGCAGGGCGCCGATCTCATAGACCGCACCCGTCAGGCCGCCGCCCGCCAAAACCAGCGCCGTCTTCGATCGCTCGGCCGAAGGTTGTGCGGGGTCGGATGTAGGAATCTGATTCATGGCTGAGGGAGGGGCGTCGAGAGAATGTCGTGCGGATTCAGGAACCGGCCCGATTTTCGTCGTCTTGAAGGCTGTGTTCGGACCTCGGAGACGGCTGCACCTGGTCGAGCAGCGTGTCCACCCGTCTCATCAGCTCGTCCACCTGCTCTTGCAGACCCCGCACATCCCGGCTCGAGGGCACATTCAGACGATGAAGCGCAGCCTCCACCCGTCGGTCTGGCATCATCTCGCGAGCTGCCGATGAGGCATTGGTGAAGATCTCCTGGCGCAGTCGCTCGGCCTCTTCCTGCGCCAGCTCGCCCCTGGCCACCAAAGCGTCGAGACGATGGTCGATTTCCTCCTCCAGCATCCGCAGCGCGCCCAATGAACTGTTGAGCGAGCGTCGCAGATACTCCAACGTCCCCCCGCCTGTGCGCACCAACGTCATCAACACCGTCTGCGGCAGAAAACCCGAGCGTTTCTTCTCCCGTTCGAAGATGATCTGCGACAGGGTGACGCTGGTCAGGTCTTCGCCGGTGTCGTGATCCAGCACCTGCACATCCTCGCCCTCCTGAATGAACAAGGCGATGTCGTCGAGCGTGACATAGTGCTTGCGTTCGAGGTCGTAGAGCTTGCGGTTGGGATAGCGTTTGATCGTTTTCATGCCAAGCCAGGGACAAGGACGAATTACCGGGAGCATCGATACGAAGAAAAGAACAGTGGTCATTATAGGTTTTCATGCCGCGCTGTGTCAAAGTTGATCGGAGTTGGGGAATCCCCTTTCCGGCCAAGTATCCTTTGCCGGGCCGCCCCGTCATCAAAATCATCGCCGCAAGCAGACCGCCCCGCCGCGGGACCTCAGGCGGCGCCCAGCTCATCGTCTGCACCCACACCCTCCCAGGATGGCATCCCCCACCGTCGTCGTCACTACGACTATGTCCTCGCCTAACGCCAACGGCATCTCCCGACGTGAATCGAACAAACACGCCAAGCGGCAGCGCCTGCTGACCGAATCGCTGCGTCTCTTCCGCGAGAAGGGCTTCGAGCAAACGACGGTGGCCGAGATCACCGTCGCGGCCGGGGTGGCTAAGGGCACCTTCTTCAACTACTTTCCGACCAAAGAGGATGTCTTGCTGGCGCTGGGCGAGCAGACGCTGGGGAAACTGCAAGTGGTCGAGGCGAGCCAGATGTTTCGCTCCGACACCGTGCAGGACAAGGTGAAGGCGCTGTTCCAGGCCCTGGCAGCCGGGCTGGACGCCGACCGCGAGCTGGTGCGGCAGATGGTCTATCGCGGCTTACGGCTGCCCGATCTGGTGAATCGCGAGCGCGCCCGTCTCGATTTTCGCTCGACGCTGTCCTTGTTGCTGGCCCAGGGCCAACGCCGCCACGAGATCGACCCCGGGGCCGACATCGATTTCGTGGCCGATACGCTGTACATGCTCTATTTTCAGCAGGTCGTCGGTTGGTGTACGACCGACTTCTCCGGCTCGTTGGCGGCCCGGCTGGACAGGGTGGTGGAGCTGGTGTTCGGGGGGATCGAAGGGGATCGAAGGCGTTAGTTGTGGTTGTAACGACTTCAGTGTTCTACGCCAGTGTTCTACTCCGTAGTAACGACTTCAGTCGTTCTACTCCGTAGTAACGACTTCAGTCGTTCTACTCCGCAGAAACGACTAAAGTCGTTACTACAAAGCGCGCTGCCACTTTTGGCTTTCTGGCCGCGAGAAAGGTATCCTTGCCGGATGGCTGGCGCCCGGCGCCGGCCCATCCCCTTTCCCGGAGTTTGCTCGTGATCGTCCCCGCCACCCTGACCCCCTTCAGCCGCAGTGTCATCCTCGAAGCCCTGCAATCGGCCCATCGTCGCCAGAGCCTGGCCCTGGGTTGCCAGCCGCACCCCGGCGAAGCAGCCGACGCTGCCATCCTCTGGGATCAGCAAGCGCTGGCCGGGCTGGTCGTCCAGAGCTGGGGGGTGGAGAACGAACGCATCGCCCATCTGACCGGCCTGCCCGCCAGCCCCGTCGCAGCGGCGGGGCGCGGCCCACGCCACGGGGCCAAAGCCGCCGATGAGTTAGCGGCCGAACTGCCCGCCCGCCAGGAAAGGCTGCGCGGTTGGGCGCGGCGCGTGTTTGCGATGCGGTGGAGCCAGGCGCAGCTGTTGCAGGTGATGGAGGAAATCGAGCCGCTCACGACCGACGCCTGCCTTGATGAACAGGGCGCGGCGGCGGCGGCGCTGGGCAGCTACGCCTCCTTGTGTGAACTGGCGTCCGGCTGGAAACTTGGCCCCACCGCCCTCCTCGACATCGTAGCCGGGATCGAAACGCCCACCGGGACGATGGTTGCCGACCTGCTCGCCGGTCTCGACGCCGAAGCATTGCTGGCCCGCTACGGCCACCGCGGAGACACTGAATTGGAACTGGCGGCGTCACGGCTGGCCGAGACCGGATTCGGCGCCCCGCCAGCAGATGAAAGCGGCGCTACGGCCTGGCAACCCGCCGTCGCCCAGGCCCGACGCGGCCAGGCCGAAGCCGAACTGAGCGGCCAGGCGGGGTTGCTGCGCCGCGGGGCGGTGCGCAAAGCCATCGCCCAGGCGCAAGCGATGCTAAAGGCGCACGGCCAGGCGGAGGACGGGCTGGCCTGGGTGCTGGCGGCGGTCAGACGGTGGGCGTTGGCAGCCGGAAGCGAGGGCGCCAAGGACGGCCGCCTGGACTCCGTCGAGGATATTTTCTGGCTGGAGTTGGAAGAGATCAAGCAGATGATGACGGGCGAATGGCACAGCCGCGACCATGTCCAACCGCTCATCAGCGAGCGGCGGCAGGCAAGGGCGGCGCTGTCAGGACAGGCCGCCTCACCGAGCCGGCCGCTTGGCATCGCCGGCGGCAGCCTCACGGCCCCATTTCAGCGGCTGGATTCACCCACCGAAGCGCTCATTCCGGGCGCCATTCTCGTGGCCGAGCGGATTACCCCAGCCTGGGCGCCTGCCATCGGCCGGGCGGCAGGGCTGGTGGTCGAGCGGGGCGATTTTCTCTGCCAGGCGGCCGCCGTGGGCCGGGCGGGCGGGCTGCCGACGCTGGTGGCGGCGGCAAAGGCGGCGCCGGCGGCAATGGCGGGGATTCTGGCGCTCGATCCGGCCCATCATCAGGCTGCCCTGGCCGCATGACCCCGTGCTACTCCGAAGGTATTAGTAACTTTTACACCCATTGTGGCCAGTGCAGGGCCAAAGATAACCCGCAATCGGTATTGCCGACGGCCCAATCCTTTGCTATGGTGTCATTGTAGCTCAAACGGGCGCACCCAACCTGCTTCATCGAAGAATCACCGCTGTCGTATCCAAAACTCACTCACCCTTCAGGAGTCGCAACCATGACCAAACGCTACTTGCTTCTCGCCTTGAGCTTTGCCCTGTTGCTGGCATTGCTGGCCCTTCCCGTGGCCGCCCAGAGTTTCCCCGATCCCGGCACCGGCTCGACCGTGACCGAGCTGGCCAACAAGACCGCCAATGCGGCCCAGGTCAGCATCTTCTACTACGACCAGAATGGTTCCTCCATCGCCGGCCCCTCGCCCAGCATCCCCGGCAATGGCTCGGTCGCCATCGACCCGGCCAGCAGCCAGCTGCCCCAGGGCTTCAATGGCGCTGGCGTCGCATCTTCGAACCAGCCGCTGGCCGCAGTGGTGGAGACTGACTACACCGGTGGGCCTGGCGATGGCTTCCAGATGGGCTTCTACACCGGCGTCTCGCAGGGTTCGGCCAAGATCTGCTTCCCCTCGCTGTGGAAGGTCTCCGGCGCCAACGCCATCATCAGCAGCTTCGCCGTCCAGAACACCGGCACTTCGGCTGCGGCCGTTGAGTTGACCTATGTCAGCCGCGATGGCACCAGCCAGGGCACCTTCAACGACAACATCCCCGTGGGCGCTCAGCACACCTACGACCTGGCCACCCCCGGCGGCGCCGTGCCTAACGTGCCCCTGGGTTGGGAAGGCTCGGCCAGCGTGCGCGTGACCAACGGCGGCACCGTCGCCGGCGTGGCCGTGATCAACCGCGGCGGCTCGAACCCGGCTGCGGCCCGCACTGAGGATTACAACGCCAGCGACTGCGCCAACGTCAGCGGCGCCACAACCCTGGTGGCCCCCACCGCCTACCGCGTCAAGAACCCCAACTGGACACAGTGGTCGGCCCTGAACGTGCAGAACCTGTCGAACAACACCGCCAACGTGACCTATCAGTTCACGCCCCGCAACCCCGCCAACCCCAGCCTGACCGTCAACGGCACCATTGCCCCCAACGCTGCTCAGGGTATCAACACCCGCACCGGCGGCAACTTCCCGGCTTCCACCTTCAATCCGCTCGATGCCGCTCCGTCCTGGGACGGCACTGTGACCGTGACCTCGGATCAGCCCGTCGTCGGCACCGTCATCACCCAATGGGATCGCAGCGGCAGCCTGGAATCCGGCTTCTACTCGGCCGTCAGCACCACCCAGGGCGCCACGAAGTGGTTCTCGCCCAATGTCAAGCGCATCGTTTCGGGCAGCAACTGGTCGAAGTGGAGCGCGGTGGTGGTGCAGAATCTGGGCAGCAGCAACCTGGACGCCACCATTGCCTTCTACAATCGCAGCGGCACCAAGGTGCTCGAATTCGCCAATGAGAGCATCGCCCCCAGCGCCTCGGTCGGTTACAACACCCGCACCGGCGGCAACAAGCCCGCTTCCGCCTTCGACCCGCTCGGCGGCGCCTACGAAGGTCATGTAGTCGTCACCAGCAACAACGGCCAGCCGATGGTCGTCGTCCTGAACGGCGTCGTGCGTGTGCCGGGCGGCGCTTCGGGCACCACCAACGGCGTCCCCGAATAAGTCACCTTCCTCTCCCTCCTCTTTTGCTGAGCCGCCGGTGATTGCCGGCGGCTCAGCCGCGTTTTGGGCTGTGATGCAGCATTGCTAACCTCGCCGGGCCGTGGAACGGACCCGGCTATCGGGTGGAAGGACCTACGGGCCTGGTCGTCCGACCGGATGCGAATTGCCTCTGGGTGGGCAACTTCGGTTTTGTCGTTCAGCCACGGCATGGTGTAGTCTCTGCTGCGCGCGGCTGTTCCTGCGCCCCACCTTTCATCCCCATCCCCGGAGTCACTGCTTGCCTACCGATAGCCTCGTCCACGGCCGCCTCAGCGAACAGCTGCAGGAGGCAGTCAGCGACCACTTCGCCATCGACGCCATCCGTTTCGACGTCCCCTTCGGCCGTTTCGGCCATGCCATCCGCCTCAACGGGCGCTTTCTTTCCCCCACGGCAGCGGCCTTCGATGCCATTTCCGCCCGCGCCGCGGCCCACAGGCTGCTGATCTTCTTCCGCCAGGAGGGTGGGGAGCAGGTCATCTACGCCGTGCAGGATGCGCTGCCCACGCTGCGCCCACGCTGGGGATTGGCCGCCGGCCTGTTCGCGGCCACGGTGGCCTCGGTGTTCCTCACCGGCGGGCTGAACGAGACTGCCAACGGAGGCATCGGCATCAACTGGAGCGATGGCCTGGCCTTCGCCTTGCCGTTGATGACCATTTTGCTGGCGCACGAGTTGGGCCATTTCTTCGTCGGCCGGCGCTACAAGATGGCCGTCAGTCCGCCCTATTTCATCCCTCTGCCCATCGTTTTGTTGGGCACCCTGGGCGCCGTCATCCTGATGCTGGCGCCGCCGAAGAATCGCCGCCAGCTTCTGCAGATGGGCGCCGCCGGGCCGCTGGCGGGCCTCGTCTTCGCCATCCCGCTGCTCATCTACGGGCTGAGCAGATCGTCGGTCGGGCCGCTTCCCGCCGGGCCGTTCATACTCGAAGGCAATTCGATCTTCTACGGCGGGCTGAAGTATCTGCTGTTCGGCCAATGGCTGCCGGGCAACGGGCTGGATGTCAACCTCAACAACATCGCCTTCGCCGCCTGGGCGGGGGTGCTGATCACGGCCCTGAACCTGATCCCCGCCGGGCAGTTCGACGGCGGCCATGCCGCCTTCACGCTGTTCGGCCAGCGCATCCGCCCGCTCACCTGGGTGCTGATCGGGCTGCTGGCCGGGCTGGCTGTGCTGACGCAGTACTGGGGCTGGCTGCTGTGGGCGGGGATGCTGTTCATGTTCGGCCAGGTCTACGCCACGCCAATGGACGACCTGACGCCGCTCGACGGCAAGCACAAGGCCCTGGCCGTTCTGATGCTGGTGCTGTTCGTGCTCTTGTTTACGCCGATACCGATACGGATGATGGGGGGGTAGGGCGTGTTCCGTGTTCCGTGTTCCGTGGTGCGTGGTGCGTCGCTGTGATGGGCCAGCGGTCGGATCGCTGCGAGCGATCCGACCGCTCCCTTGATAGCGGAGTCAGCACCCCCAGGTGCGGCTTGTGTGCACGTGACCCGCACGTGGCGTGCTCGGAAATGATTGCGGAGTCAGCACCCCCAGGTGCGGATTCTTCACCCTTCGTGGCGAGCAAACGTTTGAAGACCTCATACATACAGAGCGTGGGTACAACCAAGTCAGCAACCTTCTGAATGGATGGAGCGAAAAAATCAGCATTTGCGCCGTCTGTGAAGTACTCTAACCAGCCCGAAGAGTCGACGACGTTCCTCATCGATCCTCCTCCGCTTCTTCACGCAGGTTGTCCGCATCGATCCCTTGAAACATCCCCCGTGCCTCTTCGATAGACGGCACGATCACCAGGCGCATGCTCTTCTGATAGGGAATGAACATCATTCGCTGACCTGGTCGCAAGAGAAACTGCTCGCGGATGGGGCGCGGGATGACGATTTGGTATTTGGCCGAAATGGTAGTGATCGCATCCATCGTTTTACATCTCCTGATCGAACGGCTACAGTAAAACAATTGTAGCACACTACCGCTCGTTTGGTATGGGCGCGGTCAGCGGCGAAGGTGCGGCTTGTGCAGAAGACCCGCACGTGGGCGTGCTCGACTCCGCAGAAATCGGCCAGCGGTCGGAGCGCTGCGAGCGCTCCGACCGCTCCGCTATCCGCGTCCACAAAACCTCAGCCACCGCCCCCGCCGCCGGCGTGGATGCCGCCCTCGGTCAGCTTGGCCGGGTCAAGAAGATCGTCTAGCTGCTCGCGGGTGAGGCTGGTCATCTCCAATGCCACATCCTTGAGGCTGCGGCCCTCGGCATAGGCCGTCTTGGCTACCTTCGCGCCCAGCTCGTAGCCGATGACCGGGTTGAGCGCTGTCACCAGGATGGGGTTCTTGTCCACCAGCCCCCCGATCCGCTGCTCGTTGACCACGAACCCGGCGATGGCCTTGTCGGCCAGCACACGGGCGGCGTTGCCCAGGATCTTCTCGGAGAACAGCAGGTTGTGGGCAATCACGGGCAGCATGACGTTGAGCTGAAACACGCCCGATTGCCCGCCGATGGTCACGGTTACGTCGCTGCCGATGACTTGGGCGCAGGCCATCAGCATCGCCTCGGGGATGACCGGGTTGACCTTGCCTGGCATGATGCTGGAGCCGGGCTGGAGGGCGGGGAGGGCGATCTCGCCCAGGCCAGCGATGGGACCGGAGTTCATCCAGCGCAGGTCGTTGGCGATCTTGATCAGGCTGGCGGCCACGGTCTTGAGCTGGCCGCTGAGTTCCACGGCTGCATCGGGCGCCGACAGCGATTCGAAGAAATTGTCGTTGGCCCGGAAGTTGCAGCCGCTCCAGTCGGCGAGGATGGCGGCGACGCGGGCGCCGAACTCAGGATGGGCGTTGATGCCCGTGCCCACCGCCGTCCCGCCCTGCGCCAACTCCCCCACCCGCACCAGCGCTGCTTCGATGCGCTCGATGCCCTTGCGCACCTGCGCCGCCCAGCCGCTCATCTCCTGGCCCAGCGTGACCGGCATGGCATCCATCAAGTGCGTGCGACCGGTCTTGACCACATGGCCCACGGCCTCGGCTTTGGCGATGATGGTTTCGTGCAAGTGGCGGAGGCCGGGGAGCAGGACATCGTTGGCCTCCAGGTAGGCGGCGACATTGATCGTGGTGGGGATCACGTCGTTCGACGACTGGCTCATGTTGACGTGGTCGTTGGGATGCACCTTGCGGCCAAGCGAGCGCGTGGCCAACGTGGCGATGACCTCATTGGCATTCATGTTGGTGCTGGTGCCGGAGCCGGTTTGGAAGATGTCGATGGGGAACTGCGCGTCCCACTTCCCGTCTGCCACCTCGCGGGCGGCCTGGATGATGGCGGCGGCCATGTCGGCGGGCATCAGCCCCAGGTCGAGATTGGCCTGGGCGCAGGCGGCCTTCACCAGCCCCAGGGCGCGGATGAAACTGCGCGAGAAGGGGACGCCGCTGATGGGGAAGTTATCCACCGCTCGCTGCGTCTGGGCGCCATAGAGCGCCTCTGCCGGCACGCGCACCTCACCCATCGAGTCTTTTTCGATTCGGTAGTCATTCATTTTGTTTTTTCCCTATCGAGTTTTGAGCGAAAGTGAATGAATCAGCCACGAATTTCACGAATGACACGAAAATGATCGGTAGGACTTCGTGAAAAGACGTGAAATGCGTGGCCGACAGAAGTCTTATCGAGAGTATAACGGCTACGGAAGCGCCCGGCTATGATCCAGGTCAGTCGAACCACATCCGCTTGAAATCTTCGTAGTAGTGCAGGCTGTCGTCCGGCCCCTGCTCGGCCCAGCGCTCGCGCACCCACTTCTCCATCTCGTCCAGGCTGTCGAACTGGCTGACATGCTGGCGCAGGGCTGCGATCTTGACATCGATCTCAGCGGTGATGTCGACTTTGTGGTTCGGCTGATCGACCATGCAAAGCCACAGTTCGCGGATGCTATGGGGCATCAGGCCCTCGGCCAGCAGGTCGGGGAAGAACATAGGGTTGCCGGCGGCCGGGAAGACAGCCTCGATCGTGGCCATGCCGGCGTTGCGATGGTCGGGGTGGTTGATGTAGTTGTCGCCGCGGAAATAGGCTTCGGGATTCTGGCAGATGATCACATCCGGTTTGAGTTGGCGGATGATGCGCACCAGGCGCTTCCGCAATTCGCGCGTCGGCTGCAAGAAGCCATCTTCCTCGCCCATGAAGATCACATCCTTCACCCCCAGGACTGCCGCCGCCCGGCGTTGTTCCTCCATCCGCTTCTCCACCACTTGCGACACGGTGACACCCAAATCGTGGTTGCCCTTGTCGCCGCCGGTGAGGACAACGTAAGTGGCGGTCCCGCCTTTGTCTGTGTGCTGTTTGATCACCCCACCACTACAGAATTCGGCGTCATCGGGATGGGCCATGATGACGAGGATGTGCTGGATGGGTGGGGTTTGATCGGATGCTTCCATGATGGCTCCTAGTGTTTGGGGCGTCGCTTCTTCAGCTTGAGCGAGCGGGGAATGGGTCGGGGAGAAGACGGCGTCTGCGCTATCTTCTCGCGAAAAAGCTGGTAGTGGCGCTTGATGCGCTCGACATAGGCGGGGTCAGTCAGCAAGACATCCCCGGCCAGTTGCAGAAGGGTGGGCGCCAGACGGCTCTGTGGGCTTAGGGAGTTCAAGGCGTCTGGCTACCGTGGGTTTAGACAACAGAGACCCTCGCCGGAAGGCAAGGGTCTCTGTTCGCGAATTCGCAAGCGGAGAGGATCAGGGCGCCGAGTTGTAGCCGGGGCCGGACTTGAAGAAGGCGGCGTTGAACTCGATCGCCTGCGAAAACTCGGCCGGCACATCCGGTTCGGGGAAGATGGCTTCGACCGGGCATTCGGGCACGCAGGCGCCGCAATCGATACAGGTGTCGGGATCGATGAAGTACCAGGGCCACTGGCCTTCGGGAAAACCAGGCACGATGCACTCGACCGGACAGACTTCGGCGCAGGCGCCATCGCGGATGCAGGTATCAACGATTACATGGGGCATGGAGTAGCGACCTCGATGAGAGCAGCAAGATGGCTGTGAGCGGGAGGCGAGTCAGACCCCGCCAACCTCCGGCAATTGTAGTAGGGCCAGGGGCAGCCTGTCAAAACAACACAGCCTTCAGACCGAAACTCTCAGCGCCTCGAGCTCACACCGCCGCCCTCACGTCCACGATCTCGTGGTCAGGGGTTGCCGCCAGCGCCGCCATGGCCTCATCGACCTTGACATCGCTGATCTTGAGCACCATATCATAGTAGCCGGGGGCGCGGCGGGCCGGGAAGCTGCCCACGCCGGTGATGCCCCAACCGTGCGCCGCCACCACCCCGAAGATCTTGGCAAACTCGCCTTTGCGGTCCGGGACGCGCACCGTCACCCGGATGCCCTCGGCGCGGATGCCGAGCATCTCCTGGAAGGCGCGCAGCAGGTCGGTCTCGGTGAGGATGCCCGTCACCACTTCATCTTCGATCACCGGCAGACAGCCGATCTTGTGTTCGGTCATGACCCTGGCCGCGCGCTCGACCGTGCGGTCGGGGCCGATGATTTGGACGTGCTCGCTCCGCACCATCACCCGTTCCACCGTCATGTTGGCCAGGAAGCGCGAGATCTCCCACACGTTCAGGCTGGCGAGGGCGTCGGGTTTGATCGCCAGACACTGGCGCGTGATCAGGCCCAGCAGCTTCTTGCCGCTGCCCACCACCGGCAGGTGGCGGATATTATTCTCGGCCATGATCTGTTGGGCCTCGGCGGCGGGCATGCGCGGCGAGATCAGGATGGGATGGCGGGTCATGCAATCGTTGACCAACATGGTTCAAGCCTCTTGGGTTGGGGAGACGACCGGATCGAAAGTGCGCAGGGTGGCAAGGGGGATGTGGCAGAAGATGCGGTGGCCGTGGCCTGCCTCTTGCCAGGGCGGCGGTGTGGTTTCGCAGATGGCGCCGCCATCGGGCAGCAGGCTGCGCCGCGGGCAGCGGGTGTGGAAACGGCAGCCGCTGGGCGGGTTGAGGGCGCTGGGGACATTGCCCTCCAGCCGGATGCGCTTCTGCCGGATGGTGGGGTCGGGGACGGGTACGGCCGAGAGCAGGGCCTCGGTGTAGGGATGGTAGGGCGGGGCGTAGATGGCCTCGGCCGGGCCAATCTCCATGATCTGGCCCAGGTACATCACCGCCACATCGTCCGAGAAAAAGCGGACGACGCTGAGGTCGTGGGCGATGAAGATGAGGGTGGTGCCGAATTCTCGCTGCACATCCAGCAGCAGGTTGAGGATGGCCGCCTGCACCGAGACATCGAGGGCGCTGACGGGTTCATCGCACAGCACCAGGTCGGGGCGAGAGGCCAGGGCGCGGGCGATGCCGACGCGCTGTTTCTCGCCGCCGCTGAGTTGCCGGGGCAGACGGTCGTAGTAGTTCTCGCCCAGGCGCACGGCCTGCAACATCTGCACCACTTTGTCCCGCACGTCGTCTTTGGCGGCCAGCCCAAAGCGCAACATAGGCCGCCCGATCTGCTGGCCGACGGTGTAGGAGGGGTTCATGGTCGAATCCGGGTTCTGGAAGACCATTTGCAGTTCCTGGATGAGCTTGACATCGCGCTTGCCCAGGCTGGTGGTGATGTCGAAGCCCATGAATTCCTGCTCGCCGGCGGTGGGGCTTTCCAGGCCGATGATGGTCTTGACCAGGGTGCTCTTGCCGCAGCCCGATTCGCCGACGATGCCCAGGGTGCGGCCTTTGGGGACGCTGAAGGAGGCGTCTTCCACCGCCTTGACGAAGCGTTTCTGGCCCCGTCCCAACACATCCTTGAGCGAATTCCCCACCACCGGGTAGTATTTCTGCAGACCATCGACCTTGAGGATGGCGTCCGACGCGGTGGCGGCGGCCTTCTTGGTGGCTTCGGCGCGGGCCTCGGCCATGCCCAGCAGGTCGGCGGGCGGTTGCCACTGCGCCGGGTCGATCGACTCGGCAAAATGGCAGCGCACCAGCACATCACCAGGAAGCGAACGGATCTTCGGGCGCTCGTCCTGGCAGCGGGCCTGAACATAGTCGCAGCGCGGGCCAAAGACGCAGCCGGCCGGGCGGGCGTGGGGCGGGGGCACGCGACCGGCGATGGGGTAGAGGACGCTGCTGGCTTTGTCCTTGCCCAACCGCGGCAGACAGCGCATCAGGCCCTGGGTGTAGGGGTGTTGCGGCCGCTTGAAGATCTGGCGCACCGTGCCCCGCTCCACCATCTCGCCCGCATACATCACGCCCACCCGGTCGCAGACGCGGGCGACGACGCCCAGGTTGTGGGTGATGAACATGATGGCGGTGTCGAAGTCACGCTGCAACTCGGCGATGAGGTCGAGCACGGCCGCCTCGACGGTGACATCGAGGGCGGTGGTCGGCTCGTCCATGATCAACAGGGCGGGGTTGTTCAGCAGGGCGGTGGCGATGACGATGCGTTGCTGTTGGCCGCCGGAAATCTGGTGGGGATAGCGCCGCAGGACATTGGCCGGGTCGGGCATGTAGACCCGCTCCAGCATCTGGATGCACCGCTGCTCCGCTTCCTCGCTGCTCATGCTGCGGTGGATCATCAGCACTTCCTTCATCTGCTCGCCGATGCGCATCGAGGGGTTGAGCGCCTGCATGGGGTCCTGGAAGACCATGGCGATCTGATCCCCGCGCAACTGCCGCAGCTCATCCTCGCTCTTGCCCACCAGGTCCTGGCCCAGGAATCTGATCGAGCCGCGTTTGACATAGCCGTTGGCGCCGAGGAAGTTCAGCACCGCCCAGGCGACAGTGCTCTTGCCGCAGCCTGATTCGCCGACGATGGCATGGTTCTCACCCCGGTAGATCTCGAACGAAACATCCTGCACGGCTTCGACCTCGCCCCCACGTATCTTGTAGGCGACGGCCAGGTTTTCGACTTTGAGCACGGGGCCGCCCCGGTCGCGGGCTTCGTCTTGGAGGGTCCAGTCGAGGGTGGGTGTGGGCATAGGCGGAGACGCAGAGAGGGGGGAGGGGGAGACGCAGGGACGCAGGGAGGGAGAGAGGGAGAGGGGAGAAATCGTAGTAACGGCTTTAGCCGTTCTTCTTCTCGCTCTTGATTACCTTTGATAGCGCGCTAATTCCTGGCAGGGAGGCTCGTAGTAACGGCTTTAGCCGTTCTTCTTCTCGCTCTTGATTACCTTTGATAGCGCGCTAATTCCTCGCGCAGCCCATCGGCCAGCAGATTCAGCCCGATGACCAGCGAGGCAATGGCGACCGAAGGCGGGATGACGCCCCAGGCAAAGGCGAAGATGTAGCGGCGGGCGTCGTTGACCATGCTCCCCCAGTCGGGGTCGGGCGGCGGCAAGCCCACGCCCAAGAAGCCGAGGGTGCCGATGGCGAAGATGGCGTAACCCACGCGCAGGGTGGCGTCCACCAGCAGCGGGCCGCGGGCGTTGGGCAGGATCTCGCGGAACATGATCCAGCCCAGCCGCTCGCCCCGCGTCTCGGCGGCGCGGATGTAGTCACGCGTCTTGATGTCGAGCGTCAGGCTGCGGACGAGCCGGGCCATGCCGGGCGCGCCGGTGATCATGATGGCGGCGACGACAACCAGATCGCCCTGCTCGAAGGCGGTGATGATGACGAGATAGAGAACGATGGCCGGGAAGGCGACCAACGCATCCAACACCTGCATGATCGACTGATCCCACCAGCCGCCGCGATAGCCGGCATTGAGGCCGAGGATGGAGCCGAGAACCAGGGCGCCGAACACACCCCACAGCGCCACCCCGCCGGGGACCACCAGCCCGCTGTCACCGGGCAGGCGGGTCTTGAGCAAGATGACCTGCGTGCCCTCCATCAGTCGCGAGAGGATGTCTCGGCCCAGGTTATCGGTGCCGAGCAAGTTGGTCGAGTTCGGCAGCTGGTTGGGCTGGAAGAGTTGGGCATTGGGGGGAGAGGGCGTCCAGAAGAGCGAGATGATCCCGACCACGAACCAGAAGACGACCAGGATCAGGCCAACGGTGGCCACCCGCGATTCGAAGATGATCGAAATGCCTTTCCACCACGATTGCAGGCGGGAAGGGCGGGCCGAGGCAGGGGCGAGGGGTTGGGAGAGGGCCATGTTTGTGGGGGTGGGTGGTAATTGGAGATTGGAGATTAATCTCCAATCTCCAATCTCTAATCACTAAGAATAGCGAATCCTCGGATTGAGCATCGTATAGGCAAGATCGCCGAGCAAGCGCGTGACGATGGCGATGATGACCAGGAGCATGGCCGCGGCTTCGACAGCGTTGACATCGCCGAAGACCGCGGCCTGATAGATGTAGGTGCCCAGGCCGGGGTAGCCAAAGATGGATTCGACCACGACCACACCACCGATCAGCCAGTTGACGTGCAACATGATGATGGTGATGGGGGCCAGCAAGGCGTTGCGCAGGGCGTGGTTGAGGATCACCCGGCGCCGGGGCATGCCTTTGATAAAGGCGGTGCGGATGAAGGCGGCGTCCATGACTTCGACCATGCTAGAGCGGGTCATGCGGGCCACATAGCCCAACTCGGCGGCGGTGAGCGTCATCACCGGCAACACCAGCAGTTTGGGATTTTCGAAGATGGCGTTGGCGCTGGTGAAGATGGCTACCGCCGGGAAGACCTGCAGCCAGACGCCAAAGATCAGGATCAGAAAGATGCCGGTGACGAACTCCGGCGTGGCGGTGAAGGCCAGCCCACCGATGGAGATCGTGCGGTCGACGGCTTTGCCCTCGTTGGCGCCGGCCAATACGCCCAACACCAGCGCCAGGGGCATGACGATGAGGAAGGCGACGCCGGCCAGCACTAGGGTGTTGCGGACGCGCGGGAGCAGGGTGACGGCCACGGGCCGGCCCGTTTGCAACGATTCACCGGCATCCAGGCGCAGCAGGCCTTTGCGCAGCGGGATATACTGGCGCGGGCCGTCGCCCTCTTTGCGGAAACCGGCCTTCGTGCGCACCCACACCGTCTCTCCCGACCCCTTCACCCACATCACAGCGCTGTTGTTGGTGTTCACGCCCCAGAAGGCCTGTTCACCTTTCTCATTCGTCTCCCACTTCACCGTGGCCGGCTCTTCGGTCGAGGAACCGTCGGCCTGGCGCCGGAAGACCACCATCTCCCCCTCTTTCATCTCCCAACGCACCGGCCCATCCTCCTCTTTCACCCACCATTCCGCCTCGCCTGTGCTTGGATTTCGTAACGACACCAAAGGCTGCCCGGCTTGACGGCTGGCGCGGCGGTCGCTGCCGATCAGCCAGTCGAGGTAGCGCTGCCAGGCCGGGGCGTCGAGGCCCAATTGGGCGCGATACGACGCTCGCTGCTCGGGCGTCGATTCGATCCCCAGGATTTTCACCGTCACATCACCTGTCCCTACCTCGAGAAAGAAAAAAAGGGTGATGGAGACGATCAGCATGGTGATGACCGTGGAAACGATGCTTCGCATCAGGAATCGCGCCATGGGTGTGTCTCCGTGGTGAGGGTGTGGTGCGTATTATGTGGTGCGTGAAACGTGAGGCGTGATGTGTGGTGCGTATTACATGGGGTGTGGGGCGTATTGCGTATTTCTTAGAATGGTGCTGAATTCTAAAGAAATACGCAATACGCAAGCTGCTGCATCATTGTTGCGCGTCCCGCCGAATGAAGTCTCCTACGGAACACGGAAGACGCAATACGCCAACCCCTATGCTTCCTTCCAGACGTTGTTCATCAGATAGTAGGCGGTGGGATGGCCGACGACATTGTGGAACTTCTTGCTGGTGATGTTCCACACCTTCTTCCAGAAACTGTTGCCGATGGCGCCGCGCTCTTGCATGATCTGTTCGAGCTGGCAGAAGAGCGCGCGACGCTTTTCCACGTCCAGCGTGCCTTCGGCCTGTGTCAGGATGGTGCTGAACTCGTCGTCGTACCAACGGGTTTCATTCCAGGCACCGATCGATTCCTTGGTATAGGCCAGCGGCAACACCATCGTGCCCAGAGGCCGGTGCGTCCACGAGGTGATGCCCAACGGCACCTCTGTCCAGCGATCCCAGTAACCGCCCGCATCGGTAATGTCCAATTCGATGTCGAAGCCAGCCGGAGCCGCCAGTTCTTTGAGCGCCTGGGCGATCTCGGGTTCGTTCTGGTCGTTCTTGGTAGCCAGCGAGACCTTGAGCGGCAATGTCATGCCCTTCTCTTTGGCGTATTCCTCCAGAAGAGATTTCGCCGTGGCCATATCGTAGGCTGGGATGGGCTGCTGGCAGTACTCGGGATGGATGGGAGCGACATGGGCATCGATGGAAAGGTCGCCCTGGCCGAAGTAGGCCAGATCGAGGATCTTCTGGCGGTCCTGGCAGAGCTTGAGCGCCGTGCGCACGCGGTTATCGTCCCAGGGCGCCATGTCCACGCGCATGCGCAAGACCAGACACTGGGCCGTGCTGGCAGGGTACACCGCCAGGTTGGTGTTGCCCTTCAGTACCTGGAAGTCCTGCGGTCGCGGATCGTACATGGTGTCCACCTGACCTGACTGTAAGGCAGCGACGCCGGCATCCTTATCGGTGGAGACGAAGATCAATTGATCGAGATAAGGCAAGGACTGACCATCCTCGCCCATCTGCCAATAGTCCGAACGCCGTTTGAAGACCGCTCGCTCACCGTTTGCGTACTCCTCCAGGGTGAAGGCGCCGGTTCCGACTGGAGCTTTGACGATATCGCCCTGGAAGCTGCGGTGGAGGATGACGGCAGGGTAGTGGAAGAGGTGTTCGGGCACGGCAATGTTGGGCGTCATCAGATGCAGACGGACGTGGTAATCGTCCACTTTCTCGACGTTGGACATGCCGCCCTCTACGATCTTCTTGCCATCGGCGTCGGCCTTGTAGAGATAGGAGAGCAGGCCGAACATCGACGACCCTACATCCGGGTTGAGCCACTCGCCGAAGGTGAAGATGACATCGTCGGCGGTCAACTCATCGCCGTTGTTGAATTTGATCCCCTTGCGCAGGTACAGATCCCAGGTCTTGACATCCTCGCTGGCCGTCCACTTCTCCAGCAAGTACGGCCGGGTGATGTTGTCCGGGCCGGTCTCGGTCAGGTATTCGTTGGTCTGGCGGACGATGTTGGCGCCCTCGACCCAGGACAGACGGGCGGGGTGGTCGAGCAGCTGCAACTGCATCGAGCACGTCCAGGTGCCACCGCGCTTGATGGCCGAGGCAGCGGGCGCGGCGGTGGCAGCCGCTGGGGCCTGGGTGGCTGCGGGCGCTGCTCCCCCGCCTCCCCCGGCGCAGGCAGCGACGAAGGTGGCGGCGCCCACCGACATACCAAGTAGCGTAGCAAAGCGCAGGAACTCGCGGCGAGAAATGCGGCCCTGCTCCAGTTGCTCGTAGGCGGCGGGGATAGCAGGATGGATGGCTTCCATCTGCTTCTTATCGACTTGCGGCTTGTTCACGATCTCCTCCATTGAGTGTGGAAAAAGGATGGAAGGGAAGAAAACGATGATGTGTGGATGCACTCGATAATCCGTCTGTTGTTTAGCTGGCCTCCTTTGCCAATGGAACGCCACAGTGGGCTACTGGCAGCTTGCCTCCCTGATTTCACCACAACAACGCGTACAGAACCCGCAGGAAGGGCATGATTTTCACTTGCTTGAACACAAGACACGAAGATCACAAAGAAAACACAAAGTGGTGAAGCTTACCGTCATTGCGGTGAACTTCACCGCCGTGTTGCCGTTGCCTGTGCGTCCTTTGACGCTTCGTGCCTTGCCACTCTCTTTCGGGAGCGCAACATGACGCCCGCGAAAATTGGCCGGGAGTATAACACATCCCAAAATGAGGACAAAACCGCTTCAAGCGTCGCCGGGATGCCCGCGCTGCCCTAGAAGACGATCACGCCGCGCGCGTTTTCGCCCGCCAGCATGTCGGCGTAGGCCTGGTTGATCTGGTCGAGCGAGTAGGTCTTCGAGACCATGCGGTCGAGATCGAGCCGACCGCGACGGTAAAGGTCGATGATGCGCGGGAAATCGCGAGCGGTGTTGGCGCTGCCATAGTAGGTTCCCGTCACCGTCTTTTCCTGGCGGGTGATGATGGCCCCCGGCAGGTTGGTGCCGCTGCCCATGGGCGAGACGCCCGCCAGCACCACCATCCCGCCCGGCCGGATGACCTCCAGGCATTGTTCCTGCACGGCTGGGATGCCGATGGCCTCGAAAGCATAGTCGGCGCCCCGGCCTTCGGTCATCTGCCGGATGGTCGCGACCAGATCTTGGCCCGGCAGCAGGAAATCGGTGGCGCCGAAAGCAAGGGCCATCTCGCCTTTGGCCTCGGCCTTGTCGATGACGATCATCTGGCTGGCCCCTGCCAGCCGTGCGCCCAAAACGACGCTCAACCCCACCCCCCCGGCCCCGTACACCACCACACTGCTCCCCGGCCGCACCCTGGCCGTGTTCAGGGCCGCCCCCACCCCGGTCGTGACCGCGCAACCCACCAGCGCCGCCACCGTCAGGGGCACCTCGTGCGGCACAGGCACACAGCACTGCACCGGCACAACCACATACTCGGCAAAGCAGGCCAGGGCGCTGAAGTGATAGATCGGTTGGCCGTTCTGTGAAAGCCGGGTGGTGCCGTCCATCATCGTCCCCGCCCACAGCGGCCCCACATAGGTGGTGCAGAGGCTGGGCCGGTCGTTGAGGCAATAGAAACAGGTTCCGCAACTGGGCGCCCAATTGAGGATGACATGGTCGCCCGGCCGCACCGCCGTCACCCCCTCGCCCACCGCCGCCACCACCCCAGCGCCCTCGTGTCCGGGCGCAACTGGCAGGGCGTGTTTGGTGGCGCCCGTCACCAGGTGCCAGTCGCTATGGCAGACGCCCGCCGCCGCCACCTTGACCAGTACTTCGCCGGCGTGCGGCATTTCCAGATCGACTTCTTCGATGCGGAAAGGATCATGAACTTTGTGCAGGACAGCAGCTTGGATTTTCATGGATGACTCGCAGGATTTATGAAGCTGAACGCATCAGGAACACGACTGGGCCTAGAAGATCGCAACCTTCGCCAGCGGCTCGCATTGGCGTGATTCTACTGCGCCTGTTGCAACTCCAACCGCTCTGCAACCCAGAGATTGACCAACGTTTCCGGCATGAGACCGCGCTGTCGCGCCCAAATCTCGACTCGCTCATAAAGATCCGTCTCCATTGTTACGCGTCGCCTGCGCGCAGCTCTCACATCGAACTGTACCTCCCGGGTTTGGTCCCAATAGTCAGCCAGACTATGGGTATCCCAAAACTCAGCCATCTCATCGTCGGTACGCGCTCCTGATATGCTGCTCAACAGGGGAATGTCATTTTTGCTCATAGCGTCTTCGCTCCTTAGCTTCATCCTGCGTTACCTGATGCTTGATAGCCAGCTTCTCGATGATGTCAGGCAACCAGATAAAATCGTCAATGTACACGAACACGGCTCCACTTGGTGACACGGCGGCTGTACGCCGAGATGTCTTTGCTGGGTAGTCTGAAATGGACACGACTATTTCACAGTATAGGCGTGATGCAATACGCCGTCAATGACACGATTGACCCTTCCTTGATCCAGGCCCCTCCCGATGGCACAGCCAGCTTCGGCGCGTCTCGGCTCGCTCATCAAGTTCCGAGACAATCCCAGTATTCTCAACCCCATTGTCTCATAGTGTCTATGGCAGCACGACGTTTCTCATTATCTTGTGAATAATGGTACAATGTGATGGTCAATCGGTTCTCCAGGCTAGGCCTGTAAACGGGAACCAAAACCCTGGTCGTCTTTTTGGACGGCCGCCATCCTGAAAAGTGAGTCAGCAAAAAAATGGCAACAATCAGCACCTACTACAAGGGCGATATGCTGTTCGAGAGCAAACTCGGCGCCCATACGCTTGTCATCGATGTGCCGGCCAGCATGGGCGGCAAGGACCGTGGCCCCACCCCGCCGGAGATCTTCGTTGCGTCTCTCGGCTCGTGCGTCGGCGCCTTTGTCGCCCAGTACTGCGGCCGTAGCGGCATCGATGCTACCGACATGACCGTCGATGTGACCTTCGACAAGGTGGAGAACCCCACGCGCCTGGTCAATCTCAAAGTGCATGTCGATCTGCCGCATGGGCGGTGCGCCGATCGCCAGGCGGCGATCCGGCGTGTTGCCGAACACTGCCCCGTGCACGAGACGATCCTCACCTTACAGGGAATCGAGATCGACATCGTTGGCGAAGAGCAGCACGCCGCCCGTCCCGCCTAGACGACGGAGAAAAGCCCGCGCCAGCCTGGCTGGACGCACCCGGCCAGGCTGCCAGAGGCGGAGGGATGGTCACAGCCAGGACGCTCGCTTGCATTCAGGCCTTTCTCCCGACGGTGCGCCATTGGCGGGGCGGCGACGCGCTCCGGCATCGGCGTCGAGCCTCGTCCCTGCTCAGGTCGATCGCAAAAGGCTGCCAGAATTGCCAGGAAGGGAAAAGTAACGGAAAATAGGGACGATGATGAAGCACGCACCACCGAGCCACGCTGCGCTGCTCGCCGCCTTCAGATCAGGGGGGAAGGCGGCAATGGCATGGGCTGTCGCCCTTCGCTCTTTGCTCATCCTGCCCTTCGCTTCCCTCTTCCTGGCGGCGCTGTCGTTGCTCATGGTTAGCGGCGTGGCCGTTGCCGCGCCCGCCGCCCAGGCGGGGGCCGACGCCAATGCCGTCTGCCAGGCCTGCCACGGCGTGCCCGGACGCGAGATGGAACTGCTCGGCGGCGAGACCATGTCGGTCTTTGTCGATGGCGATACCTACGCCCATTCGGTGCACGGCCGCAAAGACATCACCTGCACCGCCTGCCACACCAACATCAGCGGCTTTCCGCACCCGCCGCAGATGGCCCGCGACCGCCGCGACTACCAGCTCCAGAACTACGCCGCTTGCCGCAACTGCCACCCCGAAGTCTACGACAAAACGCTCGACTCGATGCACACGCGAGCGCTGGCCAGCGGCAACCGCAACGCCGCCGTCTGCACCGACTGCCACGGCGCCCATGATGTCACCCCGCCCGACCTGCCGCGCGCCAAGATCTCAGAGACGTGCAGCCGTTGCCACAGCGCCATCTTCGAGCAGTACAAGGCCAGCGTGCACGGCGCCGCCCTGCTAGAAGAAAGCAACCCCGATGTGCCCACCTGCATCGATTGTCACGGCACGCACACCATCGATGACCCCACCACCGCCCAATTCCGGCTGCAGTCGCCGGAAATCTGCGGCAAATGCCATCGCGACCGGGCGCTGATGGCGCGCTACGACATCTCGACCGATGTCTTCAACACCTATGTCGCCGATTTTCACGGCACCACCGTCACCCTCTTCGAGCGCCAGCACCCCGACCAGGCCACCAACAAGGCCGTGTGCTACGACTGCCACGGCATCCACAACATCAAGGCCGTCACCGACCCCGAGGCCACCGTCGTCAAGGAAAACCTGCTCGTCACCTGCCAGAAATGCCACCCCGACGCCGCCGCCAACTTCCCGGCCTCGTGGACGAGCCATTTCATCCCCGACCGCGAGCACAACCCCCTCGTGTATTATGTCAATCTGTTTTATCTGATCTTCATCCCCGCCACCCTCGGTTTCATGGTCGCATTCGTCTCGCTCGACGCCCTCCACCGCCTCGCCAGCCGCATCCGGCGTCGTTTCCGCCCCTCTACCCCGGAGACCGGCCATGACTGAACACGTCCAGGGCGGCTCCTACACTCGCTTCAGCCGCAGCGACCGCATCGAGCACCTGATCTTCATCACCGCCTTCACGGTCTTGGTGATCACCGGTCTGCCCCAAAAATTCTTGCCGGCGGCGTGGGCCGACTTGCTCATCCGGCTGCTGGGCGGGATCGAAATCGTGCGCATCATCCACCGCCTCGCCGCCGTGGTGATGATCGTCGAAAGTGTTTTCCACATCCTGGCCGTCGCCTACAAGATGTTCGTGCGGCGGTCGGGGCTGCCCATGCTGCCGGGGTTGCAGGATGTCATCGACTTCTTCGTGGCCGTGCGCTACAACCTGGGCCTGAGCAAGAAACGTCCCTACTACGACCGCTACAGTTTCGAGGAAAAACTCGAATACTGGGCCGTCATCTGGGGCACGGTGGTCATGGTCGTGACCGGCTTCATGCTCTGGAACCCGATCACCACCACCCTGCTGCTGCCCGGCAGCTTCGTACCCGCGGCCAAGGCCGCCCACGGCGGCGAGGCCCTGCTCGCCTTCCTGGCTATCGTCGTTTGGCACCTCTACAACGTCCATATCAAGACCTTCAACAAAAGCATTTTCAATGGCAGGCTGACCGCCGAACAGATGGAGCACGAGCATCCGAAGGAGAAAGATCGCATCGACGCCGGCCTGGTGCGGCCACTGCCCCCACCGGCGGTGATCAGGCGGCGCAACCGTGTCTTCTTCCCCATCGCCGGGATGATCGTCGCTGTGTTCGTGGTGGTCATGTACTTCTTCCTCACCTACGAGCAGACGGCCATCGCCACCGTCCCGCCGCAGGAGGCCCCGGTGGAGGTCTTCGTCCCTGCCTCACCCACGCCACCGCCGGCTGACGCCGCCGACCAGGCAGCGGCGTTGGATCGGAGTCGGGCCGCCGCCATCCCCCACGAAATCGTCGGGCGCGAAAACTGCCTTTCGTGCCACGGCCTGGGCGCCATCGCTCCTTTCTCGGCCCTGCACGATGAACTGCAACTAGGCAACGACACCTGTCTGACCTGCCACCAACCCTCGCCCAACGCCGTCGGCCTGCCCTCGGTCGAGCCGGCGCCGAGTTTCTCGGCCGACATCCTGCCCGTGCTCCGCAGCCGCTGCGTCGTCTGTCATGGAGCCACCGCCGACCTGAACCTGAGCAGCTATAGCGGCGTCATTCGTGGCACGGCCGGAGGCCCGATCCTCCAACCCCGCAACCCCGACCACAGTCGCCTGCTCAAGCTCAACGACCTGTCTGATTCCGAACATCCCACCCGCTTGACGACCGAGGAGCTGGCCCTCGTGCGCGCCTGGATCGAAGCCGGGGCGCCGAACAACTGAGGCGCCGCCTCCTTCGCTCTATCCCGACGAACTCTATCCGCACCGGGCTTCCACCCGGACGGCAGACCCCTCTCGATCACTCCGTTCCGACGGTCGGCAATCCCGGCAGGAGTCCGAACATGATCCGCAGATTTCGCACCTGGCTACGCACACACTGGCGACTGGCTTTGACCGCGGCCTTCATCCTGGCCGCGGCGGGGACCGCCATTTTCGTGGTTGGCGTCACCGTCTGGGAATACACCAACAGCACGCCCTTTTGCGGCGAAACCTGCCACACCATGCCGCCAGAGTACGTTGCCTATCAAAAATCGCCGCACGCCCGCGTCTCGTGTGTGGACTGTCACCTGGGCCAGGACTCTGTTCTCGAAGCCATACCGCGCAAGGCCAAAGAGGTCAGGCACGTGGTCTATGCCCTGACCCAAGACTACGAGATCCCGATCTACGTCCGCAGCCTGCGCCCGGCCCGCGAGACTTGCGAGAAGTGTCATAGCCCCGAAAAATCGTCGCTCGACAGCGTCAAGAAGATCGAACGCTATCAGACTGACGCCGAAAACACACCGGTCAGGACCTACTTGACGCTGAAAACGGGCGGAGGGGTCGATCGCGCGGGGCAGGGCCGGGGCATCCACTGGCACATCACCAGCCAGGTCTATTATCTGGCCAATGACGAACTGAAACAGGATATCGCCTACGTCAAAGAAGTGAAGCTAGATGGTTCGACGGTGGAATATTTCGATCTCGAGAGCAAGATCACGCCGGCAGAGGTGGCCGACCGTAGCGCCGAACTGCGGCGTATGGACTGTATCGATTGCCACAACCGGGTCTCACACAAGTTCGATGCCCCCACCGACGCCATCGACGACGCCATCAGCAGCGGTCTGATCGATGGCTCGCTGCCCGAGATCAAAGCCAGGGCCACCGAGGCGCTGTCGGTGCACAATGTGAGCCGCGAGCAAGCCATGGTGCAGATCGACAACCTGCCGACTTGGTACCAGAGCAACTACCCCGCCGTCTTTGCCGAAAAGGAAGCGCAGATCCGGCAGAGTGTAGAGGCTCTGCGAACGATTTTCGACGGCATCTACTTCCCCGATATGAAGGTCGGGTGGGACACGCACCCCGACAACATCGGCCACAAGGACTTCCCCGGCTGTTTTCGCTGTCACGACGGCAAACACACCAGCCCTGCCGGCGAAACCATCCGCCTGGAGTGCAACGTCTGCCACACGATCCCGCGCCTCTCTGGCCCTGGCCTGCCATCTGCCACCATCAACCTGGAACCCAGCAACGAGCCTGATTCCCACCGCGATAGCAACTGGCTGGCCCGCCACCGCGACGAATTCGACGCCACCTGCGCCGGTTGCCACAGCACCTTCAACCGCGGCGGCTCGGACAACACCTCGTTCTGCGCCAATGGCGCCTGCCACGGCGTCGAGTGGAAGTTCGCCGGCCTGGATGCGCCGGGCCTCAAAGCCATCCTCCCCCCGATCACCGAAGCCACCGACATCCCGGTGCAGGAAGCCGGTCAAGGCGAAGGCTCCGGTTTCGTGCCCTACATCCCCCACCCGCTGAGCGAAGAACGCATCGGCCAGTGTCGCACCTGCCACGGGCCAGAGGGCATCAAGCCGATGCCGCAATGGCACGAAGATGAGCAGTTCCCGCTCGAAGCCTGCACCGACTGCCACCAACTGGCGCCGGGCCTGCGGCCAACGCCGGCGCCCTGAAGACCCCACCACACACCACGGAGTCAGCCATGAGTTGCACCCACCTTGATCAAATAACCGTTCACAACGTCACCCCCGGCGCCCACGGCTGCGAGGACTGCCTGAAAATCGGCGGGCGCTGGGTTCATCTGCGCATCTGCCTCAGTTGCGGGCATATCGGTTGCTGTGATAACTCGCCCAATCGTCACGCCACCAAGCATTTCCAGGCCACCGGCCACCCCATCATCCAGTCCTACCAACCGGGCGAGGACTGGCAATGGTGTTTTGTCGATAAGGAACTGCTCTAAAACGAGTGTCCCCGGCCCACGGCTGCCATACGCAGCCCGGGCCGGGGACAGAACTCCCTCCCCGATAAATCACATCTGGCCGAAACCAGATGGGATTCTCTCGCCCATCGAGGAGGGACGCCAGACGGGGCTGTCTGGCACGGATGAGGCGTCCGCTTGGATCAGAGTATAGCGGAGGGGCGACCGAAATGCAAGGGGGAGCGGGCCTGTCCTTCTCCCCGCGCCGAGTTATGGGCCGGCATCCGAGCCGAGCTACCCATCACCCCAGGCGTCATCCCATTTGGCCTCATCTACGGCGTCATTGCCGTGGCGGCCGGTCTGCCTCCGATCCTGGCGGCAGCAATGTCACTGATCGTCTTTGCCGGTTCATCGCAGTTCATCGGCGCCCAGATGATGGGTCAGGCTGCGCCCGGTCCGATCATCATCCTCACCGCCTTTGTCGTCAACCTGCGCCACGCCCTCTACAGTTTCTCGCTGGGGCCGCAGACGGGACATCTGTCGCGGCGCTGGCGCTGGCTATTGGCCTATCTGCTCACCGATGAAGCCTACGCCGCTACCATCACCCACTACCATGACCAGACCATCGGCCAGACGCACAAACACTGGTTCTGGCTGGGCAGCGGGGTCACGCTGTGGGGCGTGTGGCAACTCAGCACCCTGGCCGGGGTGTTTCTGGGCGCCCAGGTCCCGGCCTCGTGGTCGTTGGATTTCACGCTGGCCCTGACGTTCATGGGGCTTGTCATCCCTGGCCTGCGCGACCGGCCCAGCCGGAGTGCGGCCCTGACCGCGGGGATCGTGGCCGTGTTGGCCTTCGGGCTGCCGTACAAGATGGGGCTGATGCTGGCGGCCGGGGCGGGCATCCTGGCCGGGACGATCAGCGAGCGCAAGCAATGACCCCACCCTTCTCACTGTTCCTCACCATCCTGGGCATGGGCCTGGTCACTTTCTTGATCCGCCTGCTGCCCATCCTTCTGGTTGGGCGGACGCAGCTGCCGCGCTGGGCCTCGCAGTCGCTGCGCTACATCCCGCCTGCCGTCTTGACCGCGATCATCGTCCCCGATCTGCTGCTGCCGGGCGGCGTCCTGGATCTGTCCCTGGCGAACGGACGCCTGGTTGCCGGTAGTGTGGCCGCTCTGGTTGCCTGGCGCAGTCGCAATGTCTTGCTGACGGTGGCAGCTGGGATGGGCGTGCTGTGGGGTCTGCAATGGCTGATGTAGGGGCGAGATTGCCAGGCCCCCTCAGCGCCAGATGACCAGGCGGGCGGCCACACGAGCCGCCAGACGGTCGACCAAAGCCGTTTCGGGCAGGCGCAAGGCTCGCAAGATCAGGTAATAGATCAGGCCGCCGGCCGCAGCTGGGAGGATGACCACCGCCAGCCGGGGCAGAAGGCCGGCCTCGCCCAGGCGATCCAACAGGGCCGTCGCCATCACCCAGACGACAGCGCCCATCGCTAGCCCCGCCGCCAGGGTGACGAAGGCGGTGCGGGCCACGCCCTGGCGCAGGGGGCCATCGCGCCGTTGCAGCAGCCAGAACATGACCAGGGCATGGGCGGCGTGCTTGGCGCCATCGGCCAGCGCCAGCCCCAGAAAGCCCAGGCGATCCAACAGGCTGAGCGCCACGACCAGATAGACCAGGACCGAGAACACGCCCACCAGGGCCGGGGTGCGGCTATCGTTGCGGGCGTAGAAGGCAAAATTGAGCGGCCAGTCCAGCCCGGCAAAGACGAGGCCAAAGAGGTAGTAACGCAGGGCCGCCGCCGTCCAGTAGGCGTCGGCGGCGGTGAAGGCGCCGTGTTGGGCGATGAGCCGCACGGTGGGTTGGGCCAGCACCCACAGACCGATGGTGGCGGGAACGATAAGCACCAGCACCATGCGCAGGCTGGATCCCAGGGTGCGACGGTAGGCCGTCCAATCGCTGGCCGCGGCCCAGCGCGAGAGTGTGGGCAGGGCGGCCACGGAGATGGCAACCGAAACGAGGCCGTGCGGGAACTGGTAGAGCGTGGTAGCGCCCCGCATGTAGGCCAGGCTGCTCTCGCCGGCGCCGCTGGCCAGGCGGCGGTCGATCCCGGCCTGGAGCACGCCGACCAGCACCGAGCCGAGGATGGGCAGGTACAGTTTCAGCATCCGGCGCAGGGCGGGGTGGCGAAAACGCCGGCTGATGCCAATGCCCAGGCCGCGCAGGTCGGGCAGGCGCAGGAGCAGCTGGATGAGGGCGCCCACCAGGATGCCCAGGGCCAGCGAACGGATGCCCAGGCGCTGGTGGAGCAGGGGCACGGCCAGGACGATGCCCAGGTTGTAGAGGGCGTCGCCGAGGGCGGCCAGGGTGAAGCGCTGGCGCGAGTAGAGGATGGCGGCCAGGGCGCCGGAGCAGGTGAACATCCACAGGGCCGGCGCGGTCAGGCGCATCAGTTGCACGGCCACGGCCTGGTATGCGACTGGCAGGCCGCCGCCGATGAGCGCCACTAGCAGCGGGGCGGCGATCTCGACGAGGAGGACGAAGACCGCGGCCAGCGCCGCCAGGACGGTGAAGACGGCGCTCGTCACCTGGGCAAACTCCGCCCGGCGTTCGGGGCGGGCGAGATCGCGGGCGTAGTCGCTGAGGACCGGCACCAGGGCGGCGGTCAGCATCCCGCCCACCAGCAGGTCGTAGAGGGTGCGAACAGAGAATTCGGCGATGGCGAAGGCCGATACCAACCCCGTGGCCCCGAAATAGTGCGGGATGACGATCTCCCGCAGCATGCCCAGCGCCCGGCTGAGGACGTTGCCCAGGCTGAGGATGGCGGCGCTGCGCGCCACCGAGGGCGCTGCTTCGGCGACCCCCTGCCCCTCACTCATGCACTGCCGGCCCGGCCGGCGCCCTGGAGGATGGAGGCGATGATGGCGGTGGTGGATTGCGCAGGCAGCAGTTCGACATAGGCGACGCGACCGCCATAGCTTTGCACGACTTCGGCTTCGGGCGGGCGCGGGCCGTCTGGCCGGTTCCAGTCGGCGCCTTTGACATAGATCTGCGGGCGGATAGCCGCCACCAGGTCGCGGCAGTCAAGGCTTTCGAAGAGGATGACGCCATCCACACAGCGCAGGGCGGCCAGCAGGGTGGCGCGCTCGGTCTGGGCGATGACGGGGCGTCCCGGCCCCTTGCGCAGGCTGGTGCTGGCATCGGAATTGAGACCCACCAGCAGCCGGTCGCCCAGGCCCCGCGCGGCCTGCAAATAGTGGAGGTGGCCCACGTGCAGGAGGTCGAAATGGCCGTTGGTGAAGACAACCGTCTGTCCGGCCGCGCGCCAGGTGGCGGCAAGATCAGCCGCGGCCTCTTGGTCGAGGATGGGTGCGTTCATGGCCCGATTCTAAAGCAAAGCCGCTGTGAAAACAACAGTTCGGCCTACTCAACGCCAGGCCGCCCCAGCACCGCCAGCACGTCAGCGGGCGAAACATCATCGTGCAGGGCCACGCGGCCAACGGCGTGCGGGAGGACGAAGCGCAGCCGGCCGGCCTCGCGCTTTTTGTCGGTTGACATCGCCGCCAGGACGGCAGCCGGGTCGAAGCCGGTCAGCCGGGCGGGAAGCTCCAGGCGGGCGAGCAGGGCGGTGATGCGGGCGGGGAGGTCGGGCGGGCACAGACCACGGGCGGCGGCCAACTCGGACGCAGCGATCAAGCCCAACGCCACCCCCTGCCCGTGCGGTAGGGTGTAGCCGCTGACCTGCTCGAAAGCATGGCCGAAGGTGTGGCCCAGGTTCAGATAGGCGCGCTCGCCCTGCTCGAAGGGGTCGCGCTCCACCACCCCGATCTTCACCCGCAAGGCCCGCGCCAGCAGCGATTCGAGCGACTCCGGCCCCTCGGCTTCGAGCTGAGCGAACAGGTCGGGGTCGGCGATGAGGCCGTGCTTCACCACCTCGGCCAGCCCATTGCGGAACTCGGAGGCCGGGAGCGAAGCCAACATGTCGGGGTCGATCAGCACCAGGCCGGGCTGTTTGAAGGCCCCGACCAGGTTCTTGCCCTGCCGCAGATCGACGCCCACCTTGCCGCCCACCGAGGCATCCACCATGGCCAGCAGGGTGGTGGGAACCTGGACGAAGGCCACCCCGCGCAGATAAGTGGCGGCGGCAAACCCGGCCATGTCACCGATCACCCCGCCGCCCAGGGCCACGACCACGCCTTTGCGATCCAGGCCCGCCTCGATCAGCCGGTCGTAGATGGCGGCGACCGTGCCCAGGTGCTTGTGGCTCTCGCCCGCAGGCAGCACGACCACCTCCGCCGGGCGGCCGGCAGCAGCAAAGGCCTCCTCGACCACCCCCGCCCAGGCCGGAGCCACAGCTTCATCGCTGATCACGGCCACGCGACCGCTCAGGCCACGCTCGGCCAACCGCCGCGGCAGGGTGGGCAACAACCCCCGGCCCAGCAGGATGTCATAGCGGCCATCAGGTGTGCGCACCGGCAGCCGCAGCAGGCCGCCCGGCTCGCGTTCGGCCAGGGCGATGACCTCATCCGCCGTCTCTTGCACGCCCCGTCCGTCCGTGGCGATGTGAAACGGGATTTCGGCATAGGCCGCCGCCCGGCGTTCCAGCAGATCCATGGCGCGGGCGCGGGCGTCGGGGCCGGCCAGCAGCGGCCGGCGCGCCCCAGCCTCCTCGCCCCCCACCCTGGCCAGGATGTCATCCACCCCTGCGGTCAGGCAGACGACCAAACCGGTGCGGGCCATGCGCTCGCGATTGCCCACATCCACCAAGGCCCCGCCGCCGGTAGCGATGACGAGACCCCTCTGCCCCGCCAGTTCCCTGACCAGGCCGGCTTCCATTTCCCGAAACGCTGCCTCGCCCTGCTGGCTGAAGATCTCGGGGATGCTCAGCCCGGCGCGGGCGGCGATGACGGCGTCCATATCGACGAACTTCCGCCCCAGCCGCGCCGCCACCTCCCTGCCCACGGCCGTCTTACCCACGCCCATGAAGCCGGTGAGGACGATGTTAGCCGGATCACTCATAGCCAAAGCGCCACTCCTCGCCATCCATCGGCAGGTCGGCCAGATACCCCCGGCGCAGAGCGGCAAAACGGGGGCGCTGCTCGGCCAACGAATCGCCGCCGAGTTTCTCCAGCAGGGCATCGGCGAGGACGAAGGCCGCCATGGCCTCGGCCACCACCACGGCGCGGGGCACGGCGTTGAAGTCCGAGCGTTCGTAGGTGGTGGCTTCCGCCTGGCCGCTGGCCAGATTGACCGAGCGCAGCGGGTTGAGGGTGGTGCTGATCGGTTTCATGGCGGCGCGGATCAGCAGCGGCTCGCCGGTGGTGATGCCGCCCTCCAGCCCGCCGGCCCGATTCGTCTGCCGGTAGAGGCGGCCATCCTCGCTCACGAAAATTTCGTCGTGGACTTCGGTGCCAAAACGGGCGGCATTGGCAAAGGCGGCACCGATCTCCACGCCCTTGATGGCGTGGATCGACCCCACCGCCGCCAGCAAACGCCCGCCCAGCCGTCTGTCCCACTGCACATGGCTGCCCAAACCGGGCGGCAGGCCCAGGGCGACGACCTCAAAAGTCCCCCCCAAAGTGTCTTTGGCCTGCATACACTCCCATACCAGTTGCCGCATCCGCTCGATCGCGGTCAGATCGGGGCAGCGCAGATCGTTGCTCTCGGCCAGCTCGAAGCGGCGCTCGTAGGGCAGGTCGGGCGGGATGGCGGCCGTTTCCGTGCCGATGCTGAGCACATAGCCCTGCACCCGCACCCCGAACTCGGCCAAATACTGCTTACAGACCGCACCCACGGCCACCCGCGCCGCGGTTTCGCGGGCGCTGGCCCGTTCCAACGCCAGCCGCAAGTCGCGATAGCCGTACTTGATCGCGCCGGTCAGGTCGGCGTGGCCCGGACGGGGCGTGGTCATCGGCTTGATGTCCTTCGTCGCCCAGGCTTTGTGGTCGCGGTTGGCGATACTGAAGGCGATGGGGCCGCCGGTGGTGCGGCCGTTCATCACCCCGGCCGTGATCCGCGCCCGGTCCTGTTCGATCTTCATGCGCCCGCCGGCCCCGTAGGCCTGCTGGCGCCGCGCCAATTCGCCGGCGATGGCGTTGGGGTCGATGCTCAGGCCGGCGGGCATCCCTTCCAGGATGGCGCTCAGTTCGGGGCCGTGCGATTCGCCGGCGGTGAGGAAGTGAAGCATAGATTGCGGGTTCCGGGTTCCGTGGTGCGTGTTGCGTGGTGCGTGGTGCGTGGTGCGGGTTACGGGTTCCGTGTTCCAGGACTGCATCCAATTGCACAGCAACTTGTTGCTTTCTACTCACTACTTACTGATAACTACACTCCAATGATCGATTACTGACCACTGACCACTGACCACTGACTACTGACTACTGACTACTGACTACTGACCACTGACTACTGACTACTGACCACTGATTACTGACCACTGACCACTGACCACTGACTACTGACCACTGATTACTAAACGCATGGCTTCCAACGGCGCGGGGCGGCCCGTCCACTGTTCCCAGGCCAGGGCGCCCTGGTGGAGGAGCATGCCCAGGCCATTGGCAGCGACCAGGCCCTGGTTGCGCGCCTGCTGCATCAGCCGGGTCAGGGGCGGATTATACACCAGGTCGTAGACGATCTGGCCGGGGCGGAAGGGTAGAACGTCGGGCCAGGGCGAGGCGTCTTCGTGCGGGGTCATGCCGGCGGGGGTGCAGTTGACGATCAGCCGGGCCTCTGGCGGCGAGGAGGGCGAGGCCGGGGAGAGGGCAAGGCCGGGGTACAGAGGCCGGAGGTCCTCCACCAGGCTTTGGGCTTGCTCCGGCCGGCGGGCGACGACGTACACCGGGATGCTCTCGGAAGCCAGAGCGTAAGCGATGGCCCGCGCCGATCCCCCTGCCCCCATGACCAGCGCCCCGCCCACTCTCAGTTCCTCGGCCCGGATGCCAAGCTCGGCCAGGTCGGCCAGGAAGCCGGGTGCGTCGGTGTTGTCGCCGTACAAGCTGCCATCCTCGCGCACAGTGATGGTATTGACGGCGCCGATGCCGCTTGCCGCCGGGCTGAGTTCATCCAGGAAGGGGAGGACAGCCTGCTTGTGCGGAATCGTGACATTCGCCCCCCGAAAACCGAGCGCCCGCAGTCCCCGCACCGCCTCGCCCACCCGGTCGGGCGGGACCGGCAGGCGCAGATAGACGCCCTCGATGCCGGCGGCGGCGAAGGCGGCGTTGTGCATGGCCGGCGAGCGGGAATGGCCGACGGGCCAGCCAATGAGACCGGTGAGGAGCATGGGGTAATTGGTAATTGGTTACTGGTAAGATGCCGTTGGTTTATTTATGGTCAAGTAAAGTAGGCATGGAAACTGGTTGAACAATGGTTGAGCGTGTGGCAAAATGAGCGTCGGCCATAGACGTATGGCAGCAACTACAGCCAAGTCACTTTGA